>CAYRLM010000070.1:0-10696 GCA_964425035.1 uncultured Ruminococcus sp. | reverse complement strand
GTTTATTATATCACATTAGAGATTAAAAAATCAAGAGCTTGTGCGCCTTTATGAACTTTTTCCCGAAAAATATAACGATATAACCCCGCAAGTATTTTTTATAAAATAATTCAACAAACATGCTTGAATTTTTACCCCGACTGTGATAAAATGTATGTAATCGTTTTAATGCGATAAACTCACACAAGGCACGGAGGTATTCTATGTACATTAAAAATATCACAAGATCCGCACTGGCAGCGGTTCTGGCGGCAATCATGGCTTTATCGGGCTGCACCGGTGAAAGCCCTGCGCAGCAGGACAGCGGCGCTTCGGACAGCACAGCGTCCTCCGCCGCTTCTGCGGAAGCTTCCGACCCGGGAAACACTGCGGAACAGGGCAACAGCATGACCTCGCTTGAGGTTATAAGAGCAATGGGCAACGGCATAAACCTCGGAAATACCCTTGAAGCTTACAACCATCAGGGATACCTGAACGGCTCCAGCCCTACGTTGGCGGAAACCGGCTGGGGTCAGCCCACAACAACCCAAGAGATGATACAGGGAATGAAAGCTGCGGGCTTCGACACGATACGCATTCCGATAGCATGGACAAACGGAATGAACTATGAGAGCGGCGATTACACCATTGACAGCCGCCTTATGGATCGTGTGGACGAGATAGTGACATGGGCGCTGGACGCAGACATGTACGTTATAATCAACGACCACTGGGACGGCGGCTGGTGGGGAATGTTCGGCTCGGCGGATCAGGACACACGCGACAAGGCAATGGAGATGTACAAGTCCATGTGGACGCAGATAGGCGAGCATTTCGCAGATCGCTCCTACAAGCTCATTTTCGAGGCGGCAAACGAGGAGCTGGGCGACCGTCTGAACGACAAGGATATAACCGGCTCAAAGGGTGTTCTCAGTGAAAACGAGTGCTACGAAACCACAAATACCATAAACAGCGAATTTGTAAAGACGATACGCTCGCTGGGCGGCAATAACGCAGACCGCTTCCTGCTTATCGCCGGATACAACACCGACATCACCAAGACCTGCGACGACCGTTTCCAAATGCCCGAGGACACCGCCGACAGCAAGCTTCTGCTTTCCGTGCATTACTATACTCCGTGGGATTACTGCGGAACAGACGGCGTAAATCAGTGGGGTTCTCCGAGTGATTACGACGAAATGAACGGCCTTTTCAGCAAGCTGAGCAAGTTCTCCGAGCAGGGCTACGGCGTTGTCATCGGCGAATATGCGGTAATGAAGAGCAACGGCGGCATAAAGGACGACACCGACCTGTTCTACTCAAATCTGATGGACAACTGCGACCTGTATGATTTCTGCCCCGTTCTGTGGGATTGCAGCAACTTCTACAAGCGAATAACAAACACGCTTTCCGACGAAACGCTGGCGGAGCTGTTCAGCAGCCGTGCATATTCCTCCGAGGAGGGCATGACGACAGACGAGATAAAATCCGCAGCCAAATCCAGAATAGAAGAAACCCGCAAGGCTGCCGAGGAAAATGCAATGGCTGACGTGGAGCTTGCTCCGTCCGACGACACCGCCGTTGCATGGATAATGTACCAGAGCAGCGATTACAGCAAATGTTACAGCGTCGGCGACCAGTACGACCCCACCAATAAGACAAAGGGAATAAAGGAAACCAACGTCCTTATCACCGGCGACGGAACGTATACGGTCAGCCTTGACTTCACCGACTGCGGCGCTGCGAAGGGCGTGGCATTTGCGGCGCTGGGAATTTCAAACGGTGAGGATCTTTTCCCCGGCTGCACGGTAACAATTGACAAGATACTCATAAACAACTCGCCGTATCAGCTCGACGGTAAGGAATTTACAACCACCGACGACAATCACTGCACGCGTGTAAATCTTTACAACGCATGGGTGACGAGCATTCCCAAGGAAGCGAGAAACGCCGACGGGGATCTCACCGACTGCTCCGCACAGATAATGGCGTTGAGCAGCAAAACCTATGTGGAAACAATTTCCGTGACATTCACGTTCCATACGGCACAGTAATTTCGTGTATTATTATAAAACAGAACTCCCGAGCGAATGCTCAGGAGTTCTGTTTTTTGTATTCGGAGAGAAAACGGCGTATCTTGCCTATGGCGGGAGTTTCGGTGTCAAGCCGTATTTTTGAAGCTATTTCCGAAAGCAATTCTTCGGCGGCGTGTTGGTCTGTGTATTCTATCTCCAGCTCATGGTCTGTCTTACCGAAATAGCTGCTGCGGTCGAGATCGATTTCAACGCCTTGAAGCAGCTTCACGCTTCTGAATGTCGTCAGCGTTCCCAGCAGACTGACATCCGGAAGCTCAGCACCTCCGAGGGCTTTCAGCCTGTCGCCGGAGATTGTTTCGGGAATTCCGTCAAGCTGCCGCTCAAGTTCAATGCGGCTTACTGCACCGTTGCCGACCTGCTCCGCCGGAAGCTTCATCTGCAACAGGAATTTCCCGGAAACGCTGCGTACTCTCACGGTGATATGCCGCTTGCCGCATATAAAATCGGCAGTGTCATAGTAGCTGTTTACCTGTTCCGTTTCCGTGTCCCATTCATACAGTTCGTGAATGGCGTTATACTGCGCTTCGGACAGCATTATCTTGAATTCGTTTTCTATCATGGCAAAACCTGTCACACATAATCCAACAGTCCCCGTACGCTCACCTCGCCGGAATTTACCTCGAAGCTGCCGTTCTCGTCGGAACAGATGAGAAAGCCGTTCGGCGCTATTCCCTCAGCGAACGCTTCACGCTCGGAACCGTTTTCGATTATGCGTATTTTCCTTCCTATTGTAAGGCAGCGCTTCACATACCCGCCCGAAACCGCAGAAAAACCGTCCTGCGCATACGCATAAAGCCTTGCCGCGATATCCTCCGCAAGGGCGTCGCGGTCGTCTATGGTTTTCCCGGTGAGCATTTCAACAGAGCCTCCGTGTGGGATACCCGCCTGCGCAAAAAAATCCGCTGTCTGCGATATATTCACCCCGATACCGCATATTATATCCATTGATGAACCAAAACATACGCTCTCGCATAGAATACCACATAGCTTATGACCGTGCAGGATAATGTCGTTAGGCCACTTTATGCCGAACTCCTCTTCCGGGAGGAGCTTCTCCAACGCTCCGCACACGGCAACGGCAGCGCACAGCGTAACTGTATCGGGGTGCGGCGGATTTTTCATGAGCAGCGAAAACGGCAGCATTCCGCTGTCGGCAAGCCAGTCATGCCCTCGTCTGCCCTTCCCCGCTGTTTGGAGGGCGGCGGAAACGAGCGTTCCGTCGGGCAGCTCGTTTCTGTGCTGTCTAATGTAGTTGTTGGTGGAATCCACCTCGTCCAGCTTGATATGGTTTATCGTCATTTCTTCACCGATATGATGTTCATTCCTATCTGTCCGTCGCTGGTGAGATTTATCACACCGTAAGTAGGCTCGTTGTGATTTCTCGGACTGTCCGGACTTCCGGGGTTCATCACGAACACATCGTCCACAAGCTCGGCACGGTGAAGGTGGTTGTGACCGTAAAGCGCTATCTTGCAGTCCTCCGCCTTTGCAGCCGCAACAAGCCGCTGAAGTCCGCTGTGAATATCGAATGTGTGACCGTGGCAGCAGAATATCTTGTAGCCGCATGCGGTTACTACCTCAATGTCACGGTGAAAGCCGTAATCGCAATTGCCCTTGACATACACAAAGGGAATCTCAGGGTGCATGTTTCCAACGTCTCGGGCTTCGTTTTCGCCGTCGCCAAGATGAATGATCAGATCCGAATCAAGATTATTGCTGACTATCTTGTCAAGTACGGCAAAATTCCTGTGTGTGTCAGATACTACTAAAATCTTCAAGTTGGTTATTCCTTTCTTTTGTAAGACAATTACCGGTTTATTTTTCATGCGGTGTTGGCTTATCTGTTCTTAATATACATATTATAACATAAAATCTTATTGAATAAAAGGGGGAAATTGATTTTTTTCGGTTAAATCAGCCGAGTACTTACACTTTATGGTATTTTTATCAGGAGGTTGCGTCATGAACAACAATGATTTTGACAAGCTCATCAAGTCAGCCAGCGAGAAGCTCGGCTCTTCCCCCGACGAATTAAAGCGTTCGCTTGAAAAGAAAGACCTGTCCTCGCTTTCCTCAATACTCACCAAGGCCGACAAGCAGAAACTGCGAAACGTCCTTGCAGACAAGGAACTGATGAAGCAGCTCAGATCCGCCGCCTCGCCCGAAGAGGTGATGAAGCTTTTAAGCAGCGTAAAATAGCCAGCAACGGAGGTAAAGTGCATGGACAATATTGAGGATATTCTCCGTGCGCTTGCGGAGGACGACGAAGCTCCCGCACCCGACGATCGGGAAAACTCCGAAGAGGAAAGCGGCGGCTTGTTTTCGGGCGTTGACATCGGCTCAATGGCAAAGCTTGCGGGGCTGATCGGTGCGGCAGGAAACACAAGCAAGGACGAGCGGCTTCTGCTTGCACTGAAGCCGCTGCTGCGCGAGGAAAACCAAAACAAGGTAGACACAGCCGTCAGGCTTCTGAAGCTGATTTCACTTATACCGCTGCTGAAAGAAAGCGGATTATTCGGTCAGGGGGAATAGAAATGGTGTGGAATTCCGAACAGTCGCCGCTTTACAGGTCGGTGGAGCAATACAACAGCCGACCGGCAGAACATCACACCGCCATACAGCCCGATACCGCGGCGCCTGCGGAGCGCAGTGAACAGCCGCGGAGCGGACATTTCCACAACGAGCCTCCCGTAAGAAATCTGGGGCTGCTGCAAAAGCTTGCGGGCGACAGGGATCTCCTGCTGATATCGGCGCTGATAATTCTTCTATGGCGGGAAAAAGCGGATATAAAGCTTATAGCGGCACTGGCGTATGTACTTCTTGGGTGATTTTTTTGTGAAATGCAAAAAAATTTCGTTTACCCACTTGAAAAAATCCGAGTTTCGAGTTATAATTATTGTATATGTAATTCAGAAAGGCTATGACCAGTCAGAGTACCCGGTGAGATACACCCCAGAGAGCAGCGCAGTGGTGAGAGCGCTGTGTGCTGACCCGGAGAAAGTGCGGCTGTGAGCCGACGCAGTGAAGCACAGTAGCTGCGTCCGTTTCCCTCGTTACGGGAATTAAAGGGGATTATAGGCAATTGCCTTGCCCGAAGCGAAGTGGAACAGCGGTAATGCGCCTTCGCACCATTCCGGTGCGGAGGTATTTTTATTACGCACCGCAGTTTCCAGCATAAGACCGGAGGTTTCCATGTTCAGAAAACTTAAAGAAGAGATCAACTCGATAAGAGAGAGAGATCCTGCCGTGCGCTCTGCGCTCGAGGTGTACTTCCTGTACCCCTCCTTCAAGGCGGTGAGAGCCTACCGCCGAGCGCACTGGTTTTACGAGCGGGGGCATTACTTCATAGCAAGATGGATCTCCCAGCGCAGCCGCAATAAGACAGGCATCGAGATACACCCGGGCGCAAAAATCGGCAAGGGCTTGTTCATAGATCACGGCGCAGGCGTTGTCATTGGCGAAACCACGGAGATCGGCGACTACTGCACGCTTTACCAAAATGTCACCCTCGGCGGCACGGGAAAGGATACCGGAAAGCGCCACCCCACCCTCGGCAACAATGTGCTTGTCGGGGCAGGCGCAAGGGTTCTCGGGCCTATGAAGATCGGGGATAATTCCAAGATTGCGGCAAACGCCGTGGTTCTGGAGGCGGTACCGCCCAACTGCACCGCTGTGGGCGTTCCGGCAAGGGTGGTAAAGCGTGACGGAGTTCGCATAAACGACTGCGACCTTGACCAGATACACATACCCGACCCGGTTTCTCAGCTGCTCTGCGAGCATATGTACAAAATAAACTGTATGCAGAAGGAAATAGACAGCCTGAAAAAACAGCTTGCCGAATATGAAAATAAAGACCAAGGAGGAAAATAAAATGCAGATCTACAACACAATGACCCGTCGGAAGGAGGAGCTCAAACCCATCACGGAAGGCACCGTGAAAATATACGCCTGCGGGCCTACCGTCTATAATCTTATCCACATAGGCAACGCCCGTGCGCTGTGCGTATTCGACACCCTGCGCCGCTATCTTGAATTTCGGGGCTACAAGGTGTTCTATGTGCAGAACTTCACCGATGTTGACGATAAGATCATCAAAAAGGCAAACGAACTCGGAAAAACCGCTCACGAGGTTTCGGAGAACGCTATCAAAGAATACTTTATCGATGCCGACGGGCTGAATGTGCGCCGTGCCGACGTACACCCGAAAGTCACCGAAAACATGGACATTATCATCGACATCGTAAAAACGCTGGTAGACAAGGGCTTCGCTTATCAGGTGGACGGCGACGTATATTTCGACACGTCAAAATTCCCGGAATACGGAAAGCTCTCTCATATGCCGCTTGAGGATCTTCAGGCGGGCGCACGCATCGAGGTCGGCGAGAAAAAACGCAATGCAATGGACTTTGCCGTGTGGAAGGCAGCCAAGCCGGGCGAACCGTTCTGGGAGTCGCCGTTCGGCAACGGCAGACCCGGCTGGCACATCGAATGCTCCGCAATGAGCCGTCATTACATCGGCGATACGCTCGATATACACGGCGGCGGCGCCGACCTTATCTTCCCCCATCACGAAAACGAGATAGCGCAGAGCGAATGCGCCACGGGTCAGGCTCTCGCAAATATCTGGATGCACAACGGAATGCTCAATGTTGACGGCACAAAGATGTCAAAGTCCAAGGGCAACTTCTTTATGGTAAGGGATCTCTCGAAGGAATACGGCTACGAGCCTATCCGCTTCATGCTGCTGTCTGTGCATTACAGAAGTCAGCTTAACTACACGATAGAGGTCATTGAGAGCTGCAAGGCAGCCCTGCAAAGGCTGTATACCTGCCGCGACACCCTCAGCCGTGCGCTTGCCGCCGCACCCGAGGGCGAAGCCTCCGAACAGGCTCTCGCAGATGTTAAGGAGGCTCAGGAGCAGTTTGTCAGGGTTATGGACGACGACTTCAACACCGCCGACGGAATTTCCACAATTTTTGAGCTTGTGCGCAAGATAAACACCGCAGTTTCAGGCGGAAATGCGTCAAAGGGAACGTTAAAGGCATATTCGGACGAATTTTCGGCATTGACAAATGTGCTTGGTTTGTTGTATAATAATAACAATAATGATAATGATATCCCGGCGGAAATCACCGAACTTATCGAAAAGCGCAAGGCTGCACGCAAGGCAAAGGATTTCGCACTCGCCGATTCCATCAGGGAACAGATAACCGCAATGGGCTGGACTGTTGAGGAAACTCGTCAGGGTACCGTTGTAAAAAAATCTAATTGAGGACATCAAATGAAGAAAAGAATTTTAGCTGCCATTGCGGCAATCACCGTCACGGCAAGTTCAACGGCGCTTACAGGCTGCACCGTCACCAGCTCCAGCTACAATGCGATGCAGGACTACGATTTTTCGAGCATCAACCTTGTTCAGCTCGAAGGGCCTCAGGACGGCGACACCATTGCGATAATTGACACAGATCTCGGTGAAATCCGCGCGGTACTCTATGAGGATCTCTGCCCCAACGTTGCCGGAAGCTTCATCGAACATGCAAAAGCAGGAGATTACGACAACAACAGCATATACACCGTTATACAGGACACCTATTTCCTTGCCGGAGGATTTGTCGATGAAAGCGGAAACTACGTCGGCAGGAAAGACGACAGCGAAGCGGTGGAGCATGAATACAACGTAAATCTGTGGCCGTTCAGAGGTGCGCTTGTCGCATATTCCGACCTGCCGGGCTACGCCGACAGACGTTTCATTGTATGCGACAACGATGACACCATCACACAGGAGCAGATAGACGAGCTGAAAAGCTCCCTTGCAGAGTCGGACGGCAGAACAGACGCCGAAAAAGCCAACCTCAACAACCTGTTTGACAAATTCATCGAGGTAGGCGGCGTATTCGGAATGGCAGGCTATGTCACCGTGTTCGGTCAGACCTACGAGGGCTTGGACGTTATCGAAAAGATAACTGCAAGGCAGTCGGACGAAAGCACATATCGACCGCTGGAGGATATCTATATAAAGTCAGTGACCATTTCCACCTATGAAAGCGCAGAACAATAACGAAAGGAAAGAACCCCATGAAACTCAGAAAACTTATTATCGGTGCTGTTTTATCCGCACTGTGCCTTACCGGTATCACCGCTTGTCAGGCAAATGATACATCGGCGGACAGCGCCGCACAGTCCTCCGAAAACTCAAATACGGCGGCAGAGGACAGCGTAAATCCCACCGGAGGAAATCTCGGCGAGGTTTCCATCGGCTCAGGCGATACCGTGGCGGAAATAGAGATAGAGGGCTACGGCACTATCACCGCAAAGCTTTTCCCCGACATTGCGCCTATCGGCGTTGAAAACTTCAAGGAGCTGGCGGATCAGGGCTATTATGACGGCAAAAATATTCACCGTGTCATCTCTGATTTCATGATGCAGGGCGGCTCCGAAAACGGCGACGGAACAGGCGGTTCTGCGGCTTATTCGGGCGAGGGCAGCACCGATGCCGATTTCGGCACGGAAATCAGCAGAAACGCACGCCACTTCTACGGTGCGCTCTGCTATGCGAACGCTTTGGGCAGAAATTCCACCCAGTTCTACATCGTAAACAGCAAGAAGGAGCAGACGATAACCGGCATGGACACCTCCGATTTTGAGGACACTGCCAAGGCCGCAAAGGAATACAAGGAGCAGTGTACGGAGGGAACAAACGAGTACAACTACTACGCCGCTTACGAGAAGCAGTATTCCGCAATGGCGGAATGGTTCAGTTCTCCTACTCAGCAGGAGATAGACAAGTACAAGGAGGGAGGCGTTTACTATCTCGACGGCGGCTACACGGTATTCGGTCAGGTGGTAGACGGATTTGATGTCATCGACAGCATCGCTTCCGTTGAAGTCACCGAAAACTCAAGCGGCGAAGCAAGCAAGCCCGTCGAGGATATCATTATCAAAACCGTAAGGGTTTATACCGCAGATTGACAATACTGTAAATTCGCAAAATTTGCGAGGATTTTAATCCACAACAAACGCTATGCGTAATTGCGGGAAAGGAAGAAAATCATGAATATCAAACGCATTCTGTTGGGCGCAGTTCTATCCGCCGGAATGGTGATGTCCTCTGTCGGCTGTTCCCTTTTCGGACAGTCGTCAGCGTCGGGAAATGTCGGTGACATCAATCTTGCGGACGGTGATAAGATCGCTGTTATCGAAATCAAGGACTATGGCACTATGAAGGCAAAGCTTTTCCCGGATATAGCCCCCATAGGCGTGGAGAACTTCATCGAGCTTGCCGAACAAGGTTACTACAACGGGCTGAAAATACACCGCGTGATAAAGGACAACGTTATACAGGGCGGTTCTCTTTACGGCGACGGAACGGGCGGCACTGCTGCATACACCGGAACCGAGTCCTCTTCCGACAGCGGCACATTCCCCATAGAGGTAAACGAAAACGCCCGTAATTTTTACGGAGCGCTGGGCTATGTGGCGGATCAATACGGGCAAAATTCCGTACAGTTCTACATTGTAAACAACAAAACGCCGCAGGATATCAGGACAACCGACGCTTCAAAGGTGCAGTCAAGGGCTGACGAGCTGGCTGCCGAGGCTGAAGCGGCTACATGGGAGGCTTCCTCAAACAAAGCGCTGGCGAACTCCTACCAGCAGTCCTACTACAAGAACAACGCTTCAATGCTCAGCAGCGAGGACGAGTCCGCCTATATCAAGTATGCAAGGGTAGGCGGCATGTACCAGTACGACGGCGGCTATACGGTATTCGGTCAGGTTTATGAGGGTCTGGACGTTCTTGACAATATATCAGATGTTACCGTACAGACAAATGCTCAGGGCGAAAAGGCCATGCCTGTTCAGGATATCATAATACTGTCGGTCACCATTGAAACCTATCACGCAAGCACCGCAGAGGCGGAAAGCAATTCCGACAGCAAGGCTCAGACAACGACTAAGGCAGACTCCGAAGAAGCGGACTCCGATAAGCCAAGCACCGCAGAAACGCCGAGCCAGCCGCAGAAAACCGACGAGGCGGCAGCTTCGTCAGATACCGCAGCCGAGATAGCAACCATTGACACTCAGCAAGCATAAAAATTATTCCGCCCGGCATAAGCCGGGCGGAAATTTATTCTTTTCATGACAATTAGCATTTCAGAACACGGTCAATTCGGCGTTGTTGCGGACAAACACCGGTATTACGTCCGTCGGCGCTGGTACGGTGATACGCTGACCGCCCTTGTATACCGTGCCCGTGTTTGCGTCCCTCCAGACTGTTCCGCCGGGAAGGTAAACGCTGCGCTCCCGAACTCCGGCTTCCATGACCGGCGCAACCAACAACTCTGCACCGAGGGTGTATTCGTCCTCCACCGACCACGCTTCGCCGTCCTCCGGGAACTCGAACCACAAGGGGCGCATTACCGGAGCGCCGACAGCGGAACATTCGTCCATTGTTCTGCGCATATACGGGCGAAGATTTTCCCGCACAAACAGATACTTCTTCAATATCTCGTAATTGTCCTCGCCAAAGCTCCACACCTCGTTATCCTGTCCGGAGGTGAGCTGACGAACGCCGTTGATAAATTCCTCCTCGCGCTCGTACCACGGAGAACGCTCGCCGTGCA
>CAYRLM010000069.1:2394-10738 GCA_964425035.1 uncultured Ruminococcus sp. | reverse complement strand
CCTATCTCTCAACTATTTTTTCTCCTTTTTGTCCTATATCTATTGTAGCACTACAAAAAATCGGGGAAAAAATAACCCAGACCCCTTGACAAGCCGGAAAATTTATGCTATAATACTCATGCCGCATGTGTAGGGTGAGTTGTGTCCGTTTGCGGAAACGGCTCATAAGCGCAGAAATGCAACCCTGACGCAGCGAGTCTGATTAAGAAGAGGTATAAAAATGTACGCAGTAATTGAAACAGGCGGAAAGCAGTATCAGGTTAAAGAAGGCGATATCGTTTTCATCGAGAAGCTTGAAGCCGAGGGCGAGATCACATTCGACAAGGTTATCATGGTAGGCAAGGACGACGGCGTTAAGGTCGGCGCTCCCTATGTTGACGGTGCAAGCGTAAAGGCAACACTGCTGAAGAACGGCAAGGCAAAGAAGATCACCGTGTTCACCTACAAGCCCAAGAAGAGCAGCAAGAGAAAGATGGGTCACAGACAGCCGTACAGCCAGGTAAGAATTGAAGCGATCAACGCATAATCTGCGGATCGTGTTCGCCGGGCGAAACGGTGCGATTTTCGGATTTGTTGTGACAGGTCACGCAGGCTACGGCGAAGAGGGCGGCGACATTGTTTGCTCCGCGGTCAGCTCTGCGGTGATGCTGGTCTGCAATACAGTGACCGATTTCTTTCACGCCGACGCAGACGTGGCAGTGGGTGAGAACCGCATCGAACTTCGCCTGAACAGTCCTGACGACCCCAGCGAGAAGCTGCTTGAAGCATTCCGTGACCACATGGAGGACATTTCGGGCAGATATCCGGGGGTAAAGGTTGAATTTAGGGAAGCTTGACTTCCGAATGATAACAGGAGGATAAAACAATGATTAGAATTGATTTACAGTATTTCGCTCATAAAAAAGGTATGGGTTCTACCAAGAACGGCCGTGACTCCGAGTCCAAAAGACTTGGCGTAAAGCGCGCCGATATGCAGAAGGTCAACGCCGGAAGCATTCTGGTTAGGCAGAGAGGCACACATATCCACGCCGGCAACAATGTAGGCATTGGTTCTGACGATACACTGTTCGCTCTTATCGACGGCACTGTAAAGTTCGAGCGCCTCGGCAGAGATAAGAAGCAGGTAAGCGTTTACGCTGACTGATTTCTGCAATCTAATTAATCAACCGAGCCGGATTGCATAAATCCGGCTTAAGCTTTATTTGCTTTATTTGAAAGAATGCGTATTAAAACGCAGTTATGTGAGAACATATAAATACACCGTAAGCCTTATGAAAAGAAAGCGAGGCGGCAGAGATGTTTGTTGATAAGGTCGAGATATCTATCAAAGCGGGAAACGGCGGCAACGGTGCGGTGAGCTTCCACCGCGAAAAATATGTCAACGCCGGCGGGCCCGACGGCGGCGACGGCGGAAAGGGCAGCGATATAATGTTTGTCGCTGACGATAATCTTTCCACGCTCATTGATTTCCGCTATAAGAAAAAGTATATCGCTCCCGACGGCGAGCCGGGCGGAGCGAAGCGCTGCTCCGGCAAGTCTATGGAACCGACGGTTATCCGTGTGCCGAGGGGTACAATAGTCAAGGACGCACACACCGGCAGAATTATGGCTGATATTTCCGACGACGAGCCGGTGATTGTCGCGAAGGGCGGACGAGGCGGAAAGGGCAACGCAAATTTTGCGACGCCTACCCGTCAGATTCCTCGTTTTGCGAAACCGGGCTTTCCCGGTGAAGCGTTTGATGTCGTGCTGGAATTGAAGCTTCTGGCTGACGTTGGACTTGTGGGCTTTCCGAATGTCGGCAAATCCACCCTTATCAGCGTTGTCAGCGCAGCAAAGCCAAAGATTGCGAACTACCACTTTACCACACTGACCCCGGTTCTCGGCGTCGTAAAGCGAGGCGAGCAGTCATTTGTCATGGCTGATATTCCCGGACTTATCGAGGGCGCAAGCGAGGGAGTGGGACTTGGTCATGCGTTCCTGCGGCATGTGGAGCGCTGCCGCTTGATAGTCCATGTCGTGGACGTGTCCGGCATTGAGGGGAGAGATCCAGCAGAGGATTTCGACAAGATAAACCTTGAGCTTGCGAATTTCTCGGAGGAGCTGGCGGAGCGTCCGCAGATAGTTGCTGCCAATAAGTCGGATATGGCGACCGAGGAGCAGATAGCGCAGTTCCGCAGCTTTATAGAGGAAAAGGGACTGCCGTTCTTCACGATTTCCGCAGCCACCACCGAGGGCATAGAAGCGCTTATGGACTGCGTTGCCGAGGAATTATCGAAGCTGCCGCCGCCGAAGCGCTTCGAGGTTCAGCCGCTGACTATGGCGGAACTTCAGCAAATCGAGAGCGAAAAGCACAGCTTCACCGTACAGAAAATCGACGGCATTTACGTCGTGGACGCTCCGTTCATGGCGCCGATACTTTCCACCTGCAATATGGAGGATTACGAGAGCCTTCAGTATTTCCAGCGGGTTCTTCGTTCCAGCGGCATAATCGACGAACTGGAGGCACAGGGCATACAAGAGGACGATCTCGTGTCCATATATGATTTTGAGTTCAATTACGTAAGATAATTCCGTGAGAAACATTTGTGTTTCCGAGGTAGAATAATGACATTCATCAGCGTATTGCTCCATGATCTTGAACGTTCTTCCCCAGGCAGTGAGGATACCGCAAGACAGGTGTTATCCCTGATTGGCGGCGTTTCACCGAAAACGGCGCTGTTTGTCGGCGACGAACTGACCACGCCCCGTCTTATTTCCGAGAAATTCGGCTGTGTGCTTACGGCGGCGTTCACAGATGAATTTCGTGCGCAGCAGGGCATTGAAACGGGGCTGGACGCTTCGGCGGTGCAGCTGTTCGAGCTGCCCGGCAGCGACGGCGGGTATGACCTGATATGGTACAACGGCATTGTGGAGTTCGACAACGGTGCTCAGCGTCTGGAGCAGCTGCGAAGAAAGCTGGCAAAGGGCGGAATGCTTGTCTACCGTGCGGTCAGCTGGCTGACCGAGCCTTCGCCGGATACGAAAACGTTCTGTGTGCGGCGTTTCGGGCAGATACTGCCGCTGGACAAGGTGCTGTCGGTTGCCAAGGAGAACGGTTGGAAGCCCCATGATTTCTACATTGCGCCGAAATCCGACTGGAGGGAAGGCTATTACGTTCCGCTTATTGCCGCAGCCGAGAAGTACGCCGGGATACACAAGGACGACGGCACCGTGTCGCTGGGAATGAGCGAGCTTCGCAAGGAGTACGGTATATTCGAGGCGCATTGCGAGGAATACAGCTGCGTATACTACATACTGAAAGGTTGATGGAATGGCTTTAACAGTATTGACCGAGCATGAAGCGGGTGCGTACAGCCCCAACGTGCTGGCGTTCTACGGCGACTGTGTGTATGAGCTTCTGGTGCGGCGCAAGGTCGTGCTGATGGGAAATACCGGTGCGGGAAGGCTGCATGATCTTGCGGTGGAGCAGGTAAGGGCTACCTACCAGTCGAAAGCGGCGGACGTTATCGAACCGCTGCTTACGGAAAAAGAAGCCGATATTCTTCGCCGCGGCAGAAACGCAGGGGGTATCTCTGTTCCGAAGAGCGCAAAGCCCTCGGAATACCGGCGGGCAACGGCATTGGAGGCTCTTTTCGGTTATCTCAGCCTTTCAGGTCAGGAGGAGCGCATAGAAACGCTGTTTGCGGCGATATGCGAGGCGCTCCCGGTTTAGTGGGAGGTGTGTATGCCAAAGTCAGGTAACGTCCGTCGATGGATAACAGATATTTTGGTGATTGTTTTAGGCTCAGGCGTGTATTCGCTTGGCGTACACTGCTTTACCGCACCGAACAATATAGCCCCGGGGGGAGTTACGGGCATTGCCACCATAATAAGCTTTGTCACGCATATCAATATCGGTACGCTGATAGCCGTTATAAATATACCGCTTCTGATTGCGGGATTTATCCTGCTGAACAGAACGACTATGATAAAGACGCTAATCGGGGTCGCAACGCTTACGGTGATGACCGATTACCTGTTCAAGGGTATCCCTGTGTATATTGCGGACAACGGCGGCGGTATACTGGCTGCAATATTCGGAGGACTGCTGATGGGTGCGGGTCTTGGCATAGTTTATGCAAGGGAGGGCACTACCGGCGGCACGGATATTATCAACAAGATAATCAACCGCTTTAAGCCCGAGATAAAGCTCGGACAGATATCTTTTCTGGTAAACGCCGGAGTTGCGGTAAGCGGTTATTTCGTATACAGAAACCTTGACGTGGTGCTGTATGCGATAGTTTCGGTATTCGTTCAGTCAAGAGTGATAGACGTGCTTGTCTACGGCGGACTTGAGGGCAAGTTCCTCATGATTTTTTCGGAAAAGCCGCAGGAGATTGCCGACAGGCTGCTCCGAATGAAGAGGGGAGTAACGCTGCTGAAGGGCGAGGGCGCTTACAGCGGCGAGGACAGGCAGGTTGTGTGTATCGCAGTACACAAGAACGAATATGTGAAGGTCAAGCGGATAGTCAAGCAGACTGATCCGGACGCATTTGTTATTATTACCGGCGCAAGCGAAGTTCTGGGCAAGGGCTTCCGCAAGCTGGATTGAATTAAACCCATAATAAGGAGAATAAATTTATGTCAGGACATTCAAAATGGAGCACCATCAAGCGCAAGAAGGGCGAGAAGGACGGCGCAAGGGCAAAGGTATTCACCAAGATCAGCCGTGAGATCCTTGTTTGTATCAAGGAAACCGGAAGCGCTGACCCCGCTAACAACTCCAGACTTTTCACCCTCGTGCAGAAAGCGAAGAGCAACAATATTCCCAACGACAACATTGACAGACTGCTGAAAAAAGCGGCAGGCGGCGCCGAAAAGAACGACTATGAGGACTGCGTTTACGAGGGCTATGGCCCTAACGGAGTTGCGGTGATCGTTGAGTGCCTTACCGACAACAGAAATCGTACCGCAGGCGAGATACGCCATTATTTTGACAAGTTCGGCGGAAATATGGGCGCTACCGGCTGCGTATCTTTCATGTTCTCGCGCAAGGGCATAATCGTTCTTGACAATGAGGACGGCGATATTGACGAGGATAAGGCGATGGAGGATATCCTTGAAGCCGGCGGCGATGATTTCAGCTTTGAGGACGGAGTGGTTGAGATAACCACAGATCCTTCCGCTGTTGCGGCGGTAGCCGATGAGCTTGGCAAGAAGGGCTACAAGGTTATTTCCGCCGAGAATGAGCAGGTGCCTTCTACATACACCACGCTGACCGATGAGGATCACATCAAGAAGATGGGTCTGCTGCTTGAAGCGCTTGACGACAACGATGATGTCCAGAACGTATGGCACAACTGGGACGCACCCGAGAGTGACGAGGAATAATTATAGAATAAAAGTCCTGCATAATTTATGAGCAGAAAATGCCTTATTACAGGAGTTTCAAGCGGCTTTGGCAATTAAATGACACGGCAGCTTTTGGCAAAAGGGAATACCGTCATAGGTACTGTGTGCAATACCAAAAACGTGCAGGAGTTTATTGACAAATATCCCGAAACGGCGAAATCAACGGACATTACCGAATAATTTTAGCTGAAGCCGGGTGATGTTGTACATATTCCCGCCAACGTCAAGCATTGGCACGGCGCAGCTGCAGATTCTTGGTTTCAGCATCTGGCAATTGAAGTTTCCGGTGAGAGCTGCAAAACAGAATGGTGCGAGCCGGTGAGCGACGAGGAGTACGGCAGGCTTTAAGGCGTACACTATACATAAATAATCAGCCGACAGTTTAAGGAAACCCTGTCGGCTGATTTGCGCTGTAAATCTCAAAGATATGCTCGGCTGCTGCACTATTCTAATCCGTCAATAAAGCTTCTGACAGCCTGCGCCGCCTCGTCGGTCTTGTAGGCAAAGACATAGTGATCTCCGGGGATATTCGCATACAGGCAGTTTCCCAGCTTTTCCGTATAGGGCTTTATGAATCTCTCGTAAGCGCTTTTATTGCTGCTTTCGATTATTTCCCAGAGCCTTTCCGTTTCAGCTGTGTTTTCCGGGTTTATATCGGTGTCGAAATCGGTCATTCCGCTGTCATACAGAAATCCGAAATACTCAACCATATCATCTTTTGTATAGTAATTGGCATCGATATACAGCTTGGGAATGTCGTTTGCCTTTAGTATCGCCTCGGTTTTTTTCATGTTTTCCGCCGAGCACAGGGACTCCGAGTTTTGAGCAAAGGAAGAAACGCTGTGCTCCCAGAACGCTTTGCCGCATATGGTATCTGCCGAAATCGGAGAAACCCACGGTTGAATGCCGCTTATCTCCATGTAAATCCGTGCAAGTCCCATTTTGGCGAATATAGGGTCGGCATTGTTCACGTTATCCTCCCACCATACCTGTTCATTGGGGTGGTTATCGATTATTGATGTATCGCCGAGAACATAGCTTGGGTCAAAATATACGACAGCCTCTATTTCATCGGGATATGCGTTTTCCCAATAGGTCGCATAATCTCCGCCGAGAGAATGAGCCGCCAGAATATACGGAGCTTTGCAGCCGGAATTATTCAGCGCCGTGCGGTAATCCGAAACGATTTGTCCTACGGTTTGCTCCGCAGTCGTGTCGTCGCTCATTCCGTAGCCCGCACGGTCTATAACGGCGATTTTATTATTGTCGGCAAGCCTGTCCATGAACGGTTTTACCAAAACCGCAAAGTCGCAGCTGCCCATTCCCGAAATGCCTACAATGGTGTGATTTCCGTCATTGTTTCCATAAATGCAGGCATTCAGCGAATAATCTCCCACCGAAACCCGAGAAACATAGCCCGCCTCTTTCAGCGCGTCATACTCCGCCGCACTCATAATTCTGTGAAAGATAAATACCGCAAGCAAGGCGGCAAGAATAATCAAGAGTATTGCGATTGCTATATTGCGGATTTTTTTATCGGCTGTCTTTTCATGGGCTACCTGCTTTCCGATGGTTTTTGGTTTATTACAGCAATTATTGTATCACAAAAAAGCGTCTGTGTCAATGTCATGAATGATTGTAAGATTATTGATTTTATGCTCTTTACATTCGCCAAAACAGGTGCTATAATAATATCAAAAAAAGAAAGGAAATTACGTCCATGAAAAAAATAATTGCGCTTTTGCTGACCCTATGCACCGGATTTACTTCCATAACGCCGCCCGACGTTCAGCCCGAACAGAACGCAGCTCTGTCATCTGTCATACTTGACGGAAAGGAGTATTTTCTGTCGTTTGAAGATAATTTTGACGGCACGGAGCTTGATCCTACGAAGTGGGAACGCTGTCCGGAGCAGCAGCGGCAGGATCTTAACAACCGGTGGGACGACAGCATGTCATCGCTGGACGGCGAGGGTCATCTGAAAATCGGTATGACCTATGACGTAAAATCGGACAGATTTCTTTCCGGCGGAATACGCAGCAAGGGATTGTTTGAGCAGACCTACGGTTATTATGAAATACGCTGTAAGGTAAACACAATTCCCGGCTATTGGACGGCATTCTGGCTTATGTCGCAGGACGTTCTCAGCGAAATAAACGGCGGCGTTGACGGAACGGAAATAGACATCATGGAAACCGCCTATTGTGATACCGGAGAGGTACAGCATACCTTGAACTGGGACGGTTACGGCTCGGCGCACAAGGCTTTGGGGCAAAAGGTTTCAGCGGATATTTACGACGGTGAGTATCACACCTTTGCGCTGCTGTGGAAGCGCCGCGAATATGTATTTTACATAGACGGCGAGGAAACGTGGCGAACTCCCGCTCCCGATCGTCTGACCTGCACAGTGCCGCTTTACATGAAAATAACCTCTGAAACGGGCAGCTGGACAGGTACGCCCGATACCTCGCTTCTGCCGGATTATATGGAGGTAGATTATGTGAGAGTATATTCATGACGAAGCGGCGGCATTGAAAGCTGAATTTATAAGAAAAAATTGCAAGTACCAAGGTTCTTCAGTCTTGAACAGGGGTATTTAAGTGATATGGCTGCAAATACAAACAAAGCAGACGGTTATAAAAGCATACGGCGGTATTTACTTTGCTATTCTTAGGTTGGAACAACCCGCCTCAATCCCTGTCTGCTGCATCACCCCGACCCCGGCGACCCGATAATGCCCGCTGGCATTCACACCGCAGGAAGAGCTAAAAAGGCGGTTGAAGATTACATCGCTTTCTGGAATACCAAGCGTTACCTTCTTAAACTCGAATGAAAATGACAAAAAAGAAGACTCAATATTTGTTGGCTACCCAAACTGGTGGTACGACCTGCCGATGTGCATGGTTTCGTTCCTCGAAAGCTATGATTTGTCGGGAAAGACAATCGTGCC
>CAYRLM010000069.1:0-2294 GCA_964425035.1 uncultured Ruminococcus sp. | reverse complement strand
ATCGGTCATTTCGCAATGAAGTTTATTGCGATAACAAATAAATCACACAAGGAGAATTTATCATGAGAAAAGATTTTGGAGCAAAGACTGTTTTATACCCTATGCCCGTGCTGATTATCGGCACTTACAGCGAGGACGGAACGCCTAACGCCATGAATGCGGCGTGGGGCGGAATCTGCGGCGCAAACAAGATTATGATTGACCTCGGTTCTCATAAGACAACCGACAATATCCTGCGCAACAAGGAGTTCACGGTTGCGATTGCGGACGCAAAGCACGTTGTCGAAGCGGATTATGTCGGAATGGTTTCCGCAAACAAAGTTCCCGACAAGCTCGCAAAAGCGGGACTTCACACCGAAAAAAGTGACAAGGTGAATGCGCCGATTATCACGGAATTCCCGATAACGCTCGAATGCAAGCTGCTCAAAGCGACAGAAGACGGAATTATCGGCGAAATAGTTAATGTCTGCGCAGACGAGAGAGTTCTTGACGAAAACGGCGAAATCGACCCGAACAAGGTTGAAGCTATCACCTATGACGGCGTTCGCCACACTTATATCAAGCTCGGAGAAACTGTCGGAAATGCGTTCGCAGACGGAAAAAAGCTGATGTAAAGGGGAAGCACAATGGAATATATTACCCTGTCAAACGGCGTTAAAATGCCGATTCTCGGATATGGCGTGTACCAAGTGACAAAGGACGAGTGCGAACGCTGCGTGCTTGACGCGCTGAAAGTCGGCTATCGCTCGATTGACACGGCGCAGAGCTATTTCAACGAGGAAGAAGTCGGCTCGGCTATCAAAAAATCGGGCGTTCCGAGAGAGGAAATTTTCCTCACGACAAAGGTGTGGATAGAGCATTACGGCTACGAGCAGACAAAGGCCTCGGTGCTTGAATCAATGCGGAAATTGCAGACGGATTACCTCGATTTGGTGCTGCTTCACCAGCCGTTTTCGGACGCTTACGGAGCATGGAGAGCGCTTGAGGAGCTGTACGAGGACGGAAAGCTCAGAGCGATTGGTATTTCAAATTACTACCCCGACAGAATGGTTGAATTTGCGAATTTCAACCGCATAAAGCCGATGATAAATCAGGTTGAAACGAACATTTTCAATCAGCAGAAAATCCTGAAAGAATGGGCAAACAAGTACAATATTGCGCTCGAAGCGTGGGCGCCGTTCGGCGAGGGCAGGAGCGACACGTTTGACAATCCCGTCGTTGCCGAAATTGCCAAAAAATACGGCAAAACGACTGCGCAGACAATGCTGCGGTGGCTGATTCAAAGAGGAATTGTCGTAATCCCGAAATCGACGCATATCGAGCGCATGGAAGAAAATTTCAACGTGTTCGACTTCGAGCTGACGGTCGAAGATATGGCGGCAATTGCCGAGCTTGACAAGGCGGAAAGCCTGTTCTTCTCGCACCAAGACCCCAAAATTATCGAGTGGTTCGCTCAAATGGTCGAGGAGTGCAAGAAGCAGCATGACAGCTCTAAAGAGAAAAAGGCGTGGTAATCCGAGAAAGCTTTGCTGCTTAATCGCAGCCACTGTGCTCATGGAAACAGCTTGATTTCGCTGACGAAATCGCAGAAAATTTTCAAACCTTAGGGTGCGGAATCAGCAGATTTTATAAGATAATCTTACAAATATTTACGGCTCTGACTGCGGTCAGAGCCGTTTTAGTTTTGGTGATAACGCTTCGGACAAAAAACGCAGTAAATTAGCAAAGTTTTTTCTTTGTCCATGCCTGTGATAATTTATCATTCAAGGCTGACAGATTTATTTGTTTATTCGTATCTTTATTATATCACTTCTTCCCTTGTGTAGATGTGCGTTTGTGCGGTTTTGTACAAAACTTTAATTGGTGATAAAATAATAACGGTCTTATTAATGATTTAATGCTTAAAAAATCACCTAACCATTAATAAATTCGGTTTATCAAAAGCTGATAGCGTATATAGCTGTAACAAATACACATCAGAAGGCTCTTTTGGAAACTGACGATTCGGATCAAAGAAAAAAATTCAGCGTGTCCGCAACATTTTTGAGAAAACCCCTTGACAAGGTTTGGCCGTTGTGATATAATATACAAGTGATATGTTGAATGCGCGGTATTCAATGCCTGTTCTAATCATAATATTATAATTTCAGCATTTTGGAGAAATACCCAAGTGGTGAAGGGGCTCCCCTGCTAAGGGAGTAGGTCGGGAAACCGGCGCGAGGGTTCAAATCCCTCTTTCTCCGCCAAACGATACGATGAACAGATTATATAACTCGCAAGAGAAGTATAATCTC
>CAYRLM010000068.1:0-11011 GCA_964425035.1 uncultured Ruminococcus sp. | reverse complement strand
TACAGCCAACCGAATACATGG
This sequence comes from uncultured Ruminococcus sp., assembly GCA_964425035.1. GTDB lineage: Bacteria > Bacillota > Clostridia > Oscillospirales > Ruminococcaceae > CAG-115. The sequence continues at coordinate 10,990 of CAYRLM010000068.1, read as the reverse complement.
TGAGCCATAACCTCCAGATAACCGACAGCTATTACGGCACGACAGATATCCGCATAGAGGGAAAACGCTATGAAATATCCGACCTCAAGCCGGAGGACTTCTACGCCGAGCTGGATCTCGATTCGATACGCTCCGCCGGTACATTCACCGTGCCTGTCACCGTATCGGGAAAGACCGGGGTGGACTACACACTGATAGAAACCTCCCAGATGGCGGTAACTCTTGTAATTGACGAAATAGCCACGAGAGAGTTCCCCGTAACGGCATATGCGCCGGACATCAGTCTGCCCGAGGGCTACTATGTAGACGAGATAACCGCTTCCCCGGCGACCGTCACAGTAACCGGCTCCGCCTCCGTACTCGACAAGATAAGCCGCATAGAAGCAAAGGCGGTTCTCAGCGGTGAAATTCACGAAAGCCACGAGGTGCAGACGCCCCTCACCATATACACCACAAGCGGCTCAAAGCTTGTAAACGACGATATAAAAATCAGCGCCGAAAGCGTTATGGTGAATATCCCCATATACATGCAGAAGGAACTGACGCTGACATTCTCGTTCGCAGGAGTTCCGCAGTATTTCGATATCGACAGTTTGGGCTATGATATTTCTCCCAAAACCATAATGGTGGCCGCCCCCGACGACAGCATAAGCAATCTCAGCGAGCTGAATATCGGCACGGTGAATATCGCAGACATACGGCTCAATCAGACCGTTTCCACAATACCGATAACCCTGCCGGAGGGCTACAAAAATCTCTCGGGCTACAACAGCGCAAGGGTAACATGGGATATTGCGGATTACGGCAAGCTGGACTTCCCCGTGACAAACATAACCGTTGTGAACATGCCTGACAATATGGACTTGGATATCATCACACAGCAGCTTACCCTTAGCGTTATCGGCCCGTCGGAGCAGCTCAGCGCCCTCACCTCAAACAATTTCTATGTCACCGCTAATCTGCTGGGCGTATCTCTGCACGACGGTTCGCAGGACGTACCCGTGACGGTGGTTATAACCGGCTCGGGCGGCAGCAACTGTCTGACCGTCGGCAGCTATAAAATAACCGTCAGCGCACGAACTTTGACAGAAGAGGAATAAATGCCGATAATAATTTCACAGATAAAAACCGGGCTGGACGAGCCAAAAGAAAACGCCGTTTCAAAGGCGCTGTCGGCGCTCAGGCTGAAACCCGGCAGCGTTGCCGAGGCAAGGCTGTACAAAAGCTCCGTGGACGCCCGCCGTGAGGTGTGCTTCGTCCATTCGGTGTATATCCGTCTGAACGATATCCGCAGCGAACGGATAATTGCGGAAAAGCGCCCCGACGTGCGGCTGTACGAGCCGTCGGAGCTTTCGGTAAAATACGGCGGCGAAAAGCTCCGGGGCGATATCTATGTCGCAGGCTTCGGCCCGGCAGGAATGTTCTGTGCGCTCACGCTGTGCGAATTCGGCTATAAGCCGATAGTTCTGGAGCGGGGCGCAGATATGGACAGGCGCATAAGCGCGGTGGAGGGCTACTGGAACGGCGGAGCACTGGACATGGCTTCAAACGTGCAGTTCGGCGAGGGCGGCGCAGGTACTTTCTCTGACGGAAAGCTCACCACACGGATAAACGACCCTCTCTGCTCAAGAGTTCTGGAACGGCTTGCGGAATTCGGAGCCCCTGAGGAGATACTCACGCAGGCAAAGCCGCATATAGGCACCGACAAGCTGCGCAGCGTGGTGAAAAACCTGCGGAGGCGTATTACGGCGCTGGGCGGCGAGGTGCGCTTCTTGACGGCGCTAGAGAGCATAAAACTGAACGGCGGCAGGCTGGAAAGCATATGCGTCAACGGTGCGGACGTTCCATGCGGTGCGCTGGCTCTTGCCGTGGGACATTCCGCCCACGATACTTTCAGAATGCTTCTCGAAAGCGGTGTCGAGCTTGTCCCGAAGCCGTTTTCCGTCGGGGCGAGAATTGAACACCTGCAAACGGATATAGACCGTGCGCTTTACGGCAGATATGCAGGACACCCGGCGCTCCCACCTGCGGAATATCAGCTTTCATACCACGAGGGCGGCAGAGGAGTGTACACCTTCTGCATGTGTCCCGGAGGTTATGTGGTAGCCTCCGCCAGCGAACCGGGAACGATAGTCACCAACGGAATGAGCTGCTTTGACCGTTCGGGAAAGAACGCCAACAGCGCCGTTCTCGTTTCGGTTTCCCCGGAGGATTTCGGCGGCGGTGCGCTGGGCGGCGCAGAGTTCATTCAGCGGCTGGAGCGGAACGCATACCGTCTGGGACGCAGCGGCAAAGCTCCTGCGGCGCTCACGAGGGAATTTATATCGGGCGGCGGCAGCTTCACCATAGGCAGGGTAGAACCGACCTACTCGCTCGGCGTGGAGCCTGCGGATTTGGGAGCGCTTTTCCCGGAATATATCAGCACACCGATGAAGAACGGTCTGCGGTATTTCGACCGCAGGATAGCCGGCTTCTCGGACAGCGACAGCGTTCTCACGGCGATAGAAACACGCAGCAGCTCCCCTGTGAGAGTACCCCGAAACGAGGCAGGATATGCGGCGTGTGCGGACAACCTTTTCCCCTGCGGCGAGGGCTGCGGCTATGCCGGAGGAATTATGTCTGCGGCGGTGGACGGTATCCGCACTGCGGTGAGAATAATGGAAAGATACGCACCGAACGTCTGAATATTGCGGCGCAAAAAGATACACAATAACCCCTGAAAATTCGTTTCGGGGGTTTTGTTATGCCATTAATCTTAACTATAAGCGAGAGCGGAATTACGGGAAATATCCCTGTGATTTCCGCCAAAAGCGTCAGCCTTGTGGACTGCCCGGAATGTGTGGTGATAGTCGGCAGCGGTGCGGATATCCCCGCCCTGCGCTGCGCCGCCGGGGTGATAATAGACGGCGACAGCGGCGTCAGAACTACTGCGCAGCGGCTCTGCGGCGTTCAGCTGATAACCTGCGGAAGATGCTGCATGAATACGGTCAGCATTTCCTCGGACAGCGGCGATATGCTGACGCTGGCGCTCAACCGCACTATAAAAACGCTTTACGGCGAGTGCGAACCGATGGAGCTTCCTGTCAGACGAAACGGCTCGGACTACCGCTGCATGGCGCAATTCGCCGCAGGTATAATTCTCGGAACAATAAAAGAAACAGGCGTGTAATCACAACACGCCTGTCAGGTTTCAATATTCGTTTCCGGCTTTCAGCAGCTCACGGAGATACGCAAAGGTCTTGTCCTCGCCCTGCTCTGCCAACATTCGCAGCAGCTTTTCCAGCATTGCCGAGGTTTCCGGGTGCATCGAGCGGGTAGTCTTTCTCGTCAGGAAATAATCCAGCGGATCGCTGTCGCTGTACTTGCCGCCCCGGTAAATCTTGCTTGCCGCCACCCTGTCGCAGAACATTTCCGCCAGAAAGCGAAGCGGCATTTTCACCGGCTTATATACTTTCTCAACGGGATCGACGTCTACCCAGTATTCAAAGTGATGGCGGTTGCGGCCCTTGTGGTGCATCCATGCGAGCGAATATCCGTTTTCCTCACGCTCCGCCTCATTCGGGCTTCTGGTGCCCTGATAATATTTCACACCCGGCAGAAATTCCGTTGGCGAATACTTCGACAGATCATGGCGCAGCCCCTGCCGAAGTATTCCGGCACGGGCGCAGTGCGCTATTACCTTGTGACGATGACGGGTTATGGTGCGAAAATGCCCGACTGCTGCTTTCAGTGACATATTCTGCTCCTATCATATGCACTGAACCGCATGGTCAGTGCTCTTATTTTTCCGCCGTGCGGAAGCTGTTGTTGAATATCGGGCGCAGCCTTTTATACAGCGGCACGGAGATAATCACCGCAATAAGTCCCTTTGCAAAGGTGAACGGCATATTGAACACTACCAGACACTTAATAAGGCTGTCGGCGCCCGACCATATAGCCTGATACATACCGAGAATGGCTTCCATAGGCAAAACGTTTGTGTACAGCGGATACACGATAAAATAGTTGGTGGCCACTCCCACAAGCGCCATAGCGACAGCCCCCGCAAGGCATGCTATGACAACATGTCCGGTGGTATGCTTTGTCTTGTTGGAGATGAAGCCGGCAGGGATAACCAGCATACAGCTAAGCAGGAAGTTGGAAAGCTCACCCACGCCGCCGGTCATCGACCCGAAAAGTCCCAGTGCGTTCTTGACAAGGCAAACCGCAACGCCGGATACCGGCCCCATAGTCAGCGAAGCCAGCAGTGCGGGAACGTCCGAAAAATCAAACGTTATGAAGCTGGGTATAAACGGCAGCGGAAAGCTCAGGAACTTCATCAGTACCACTGCCAGAGCGCCCAACAGCGCAGTGAATACCAGTCTGCGGACATCAAGGAACTGTTTTGTTTTTGCTGTTGTGTTGTTCATGTTTTCCTCCAATGTTCTGGGGAAACAGAAAGCCCCTGCACGCACAAATGGCTGTACAGGGGCGCAAATATGCACGCAAAAGCGATAACACATTTGTTTTCTGGTTCTTTCATCCGGACTATACCGTCGGTACCGGAATTGCACCGGTTCAACCTCAAAGGCTCGCGGACTTTCACCGCCGGTGGAGAATTTCACTCCGCCCCGAAACAGATAAAATGTATTCGGCGATAATTCGCCGTAATTATATTATATACCTGTCTGAGGGATTTGTCAATAGGCGCAGCGGTATTTTTCAGCTTTTTGCAAGCTGCTTTCTGAAAATCGTACGGAAAATAAGTCTTACCACAGGGCCTGCGTACAGTATCTGCCAGAAGAAAGCCATCGGCAGGCACAGCGCCCACTGAGTGAGCCACTTTGTCAGCCAATCGGCAGTAAAGCCGTTGTGAATGAAATTCACTATGAGCGTCATTGTCGGCACCATAAGCATAACCATACAGCACTGTATCGAAAGGGTTATCATCATGGGCTTATCCGTGTGAGGGTCTACAAATCTGAACGCTATCTTTGCGGCAATCTTTGACACAACAAAGAACACCAGCAGGAATACTATCACATACTCTATCCACATCTCGGTTATCGCCGCCAGAAGCGTTCCATAGGTCAGCTCTCCTGTCTGTATCGCAATGGAATACGTCGTCATGGCGAACACCATGAAAAACGCCATGATGGCTGTAAATACTACGTTCTGAAATTTTGTCTTTGGCATATTTTTCTCCTCCTAAAATTGTCTGCACAGCGGCTTTTTCTGAAATACAAAAGGCACCGTTACCGCAACAGTGCCTTCACTAAATATATTATATCATAATTTTTCGCCCGATGTAATAGTGCATATTTCACAAATAATTCAGCAAAGAAGCTGTGCAAATATCCCAAATTACAGACATTAATTTTGTGCAATATTCCGCATGGAAACGGCGGTGCTGCCTATACTTCCAGCGTTCTTTTTCTGGGATATACCTTTCCCTCGCGAAGAAGCCGAAGATAGTCCTCCGGGCAGTTTATCGGCTCGGGAACGTCAATTCCGCCGCCGAAAAGCCTTTCCAGATGGTGGCTGTCGGAGCCGCCCGTCTTTATCAGCCCGTAGCTGTCGGCATAAAGCTTCGCACGCTCGTCAAACAGCCGCCTCGGGTCGTGGCTGCCGTTGATTACCTCAACAGCGTCAACGTCATGCGGGAAAAGGCTTATGTGGTGAATATAATCGGTGTCTCGGAACGGGTGCGCATGTATGACAAAGCAGCCCATTTCCCTAAGCTCTCGGAACAGCACACGCTCGTCCGTATACATGAGAAGCGTTTCGTTCTGCTTCATCCATTCCTTTGTCATGCCGTAAATCAGGAAATCCGCATTGTACACCGTGAACTCGCAGCCGAACCAGACCTTCAGCCCTATCTCGTCGCCGACCTCTTTTGCGTGTTCATAGCCCAGAAAGTACCTGTCAATGCGCTCCTCCCACGGCAAATCCCTCGGAACTGCGGTGTTTGCATTGAAAAAATGATCCGTGACGAATATCCCGTCGTAGCCTGCCGCCTTGTGCGCCCTCGCCATTTCCGCTCCCGGAGCGCTGGAGCAGGCACTGCCCTCCTTGGTGTGCATATGGGTTTCGTATTTGTACATATTTTATCCTCCCGGTGCGATACTTTACTTTATTATTGTATCACAATATCGGGGGATTTGCAAGTGCCAAAAATGAACGGCTGTCCGCGGACAGCCGTAAATCCTGTTCAGTTAAGCTTCTCGCCGCAGCCGCCGCAGAATGCGGCTGTTTTGTTGTTGCGATATGAGCATTTGGGGCATTGTTTCAATTCCTCAAGCGGTTTCCAAAGCAATATAACCAGTACACCTCGCAGTATCTGTAACATAAACTGCAAAGCCAACCAAACCATGCTAAAATCGCTAGTAGACGTAGCCGCAGTAGACAACAAACTAGCCGCAGACACATTATACATAGACCCACTACAAAACCAGCGAAAAACCACTGACAAGCCCACTAAGAAAGAAAATAACATCTTATATTTCTTTTTATTTTCATAAATCACCAATATGATTAAAGATAATGAATCCAATAGAAATCCCGCTATTAAAAATATTAGAATAATAATATTCGCTATGTTAATATCTACCACGATATTAGTTTTTGCAAATTTGAAACAAGCCTGTGCAATTATCATAGCTTCGCAAACTGATGAAAGTATTGTAACTATAACAACTGCAATTCTTTTCACGCCAAGCCACATTAACACAGAACCAACCAAAAACAAAATCTCACTAAGTATCAGAATATAAGATAGAAACCTCATTTCATAAACTATATAAACCACCACATATAAAACCAATGAAACAACAAATGTTATCATCAACGACTTTTTTCCGCCAAAATACCACAATGCTCTGTTCATGTCTTATCCTCACTTTCAGGCTCGTATGTCTTAGAACAGCCGCAATCCTCACAAAACCGATTATATGCCGAGTTTTCTTTGCCGCAGTTTTTGCATTTCCATGTTGTTTTTATCATATCGTTTATTACATTGTTGGCATAACCCGTTTGTGTATTGCCTTTTTCAACGGTACTAAACGACTTGGCAGACATAACTATGATGTTCTTCGCCATCTCGATAAAAAGTCCCCACAATGCATGTGCTGCAAAAACCAAAAACGTTCCGCCCACACCGACTACCCATGCGAAATCTTTTGTGGCATGATCATTTGCCATATTGCATGTGAATACTATCACAACAATCAGCCATGCAACTATGCTGAACCACAATAGCACATTATTGAATTTTGTCCACTTCTGAAACATAATCATTACCTCCGCAACTTCTTTATAATTCCATTTTGGAATTACATTCATTATAATTCTTTTTTGGAATTTTGTCAACCCCTTTTTCCAATATAATCATTACATGAGGGGGCTGAAAAAATGAAAACGAGAAAACAGGAATACGGCACTATGAATATGGTCGGAAGAAATATTGAGTGCCTTCGCAAAAGCAAAAACATCAAGCAAAAAGACTTTATTGCAATGATACAAACCGCCGGTTGTGACATAAATCCCACCAGCTACTCAAAGCTTGAGGGTCAGCTGCGTTCTGCCAACGACAAGGAACTGTATGTGATAGCAAAGCTTCTTGAAACAACCATAGATTCTTTATTTGAGGAACAAAACAATATATAAAAAATCTCCCCACCGTTGCCGATGGGGAGAAATTGTTATTATGTCGGAAATCAGCCCTTATTGAACTCGTCGCCGTACATGGTCTGAAGCTCTACGAGGTGCTTGTACTTAGCACCGGCGTTCGCAACAGCCTTGTCGAACAGAACGGTTGCTCTCTCGGGGTTAGCACGCATGAGGGAGTTGTAGCGAACCTCTCTCATCATGAATGCCTTGTAATCGCCGGTAGGAGCCTTGCTGTCGAGGGAGAACGGGTTCTTGCCCTCGTCTGCCAGAGCCGGGTTGAAGCGGAACAGGTGCCAGTAGCCTGCCTCTACCGCTTCCTTCTCTACCTGCTGAGCGATTGTCAGACCGCCCTTGATACCGTGGTTTATGCAGGGTGCATAAGCGATGATGAGGGACGGGCCGTCATAAGCCTCAGCCTCTGCGATAGCCTTCAGGCACTGGTTCTTGTCGGCGCCCATTGCGATCTGTGCAACGTATACATAGCCGTAGCTCATTGCGATACCTGCAAGATCCTTCTTCTTGACGTCCTTGCCGCCTGCCGCAAACTGTGCTACCGCACCTACGTTGGTAGCCTTGGAAGCCTGTCCGCCGGTGTTGGAGTAAACCTCGGTATCGAATACCAGAATGTTTACGTTCTTGCCGGAAGCGATAACATGGTCAAGTCCGCCGTAGCCGATATCATAAGCCCAGCCGTCGCCGCCGAAGATCCACTGGCTCTTCTTGGAGAGGTAGTTCTTGAGCTTGAGAACTTCCGCAACCGCAGGCTCACCTGCGCACTTGCAGTTTTCAAATGCCTCAACGAGGTTCTTAGTGGCAGCAGCGTTAGCCTTGCCGTCGTTCTCTGTCGCAAAATACTCGTCAATCAGAGCCTTTGCCTTTTCGTGACCCTCAAGACTTGCGATTTCTTTCAGCTTCTTCTGTACTCTCTTGCGGAGCGTATCCTGAGCAAGGAACATACCCAGACCGAACTCTGCATTGTCCTCGAACAGGGAGTTAGCCCAAGCCGGGCCCTTGCCATCCTTGTTGGTGGTGTACGGAGTGGAAGGCTCGGAGCCTGCCCAAATAGAGGAGCAGCCTGTTGCGTTTGCAATGTACATTCTGTCGCCGAACAGCTGAGTTACCAGCTTAGCATACGGAGTTTCGCCGCAGCCTGCGCATGCGCCGGAGAATTCCAGCAGCGGCTGCTTGAACTGAGAACCCTTGACGGTTGTTTCCTTGAACTTCTCGTGTACTTCGGGCTTGTCCGAAACCTTGGATACGGCATAGTCGAATACCGGCTGCTGATCCATCTGGCTTTCGATAGGCTTCATTGTGAGAGCCTTTGTCTTAGCCGGGCATACCTGTGCGCACACGCCGCAGCCTGTGCAGTCGAGAGCGGATACAGCCATGGTGTACTTCATGCCGGGCAGCTGCATTGCGTCCTTTACCTTTGCGGAAGCCGGAGCAGCCGCAGCCTCGTCGGCAGTCATGACAACGGGACGGATAACTGCGTGCGGACATACGAACGCACACTGGTTGCACTGGATACAGTTATCGGGATCCCACTCGGGAACGTCAACCGCAATTCCGCGCTTCTCATAAGCGGCAGAACCCTGCGGGAACGTACCGTCGGCGATATCGACAAAGGTGGATACGGGTATCTGGTCGCCGCGCTGTGCGTTTACGGGGATCTGTACCTTGTTTACGAAGTCAACAAGGAACTTGTTGTCGCCCTCAGCCTTGTGTACGGGAAGCTCGCCCTCGGCATTTGCCCATGAAGCGGGTACGTCTACCTTGACAACTTCGCCTGCGCCCTTTTCGATAGCGGCGTAGTTCATGTTGACGATATCGTCGCCCTTCTTTGCAAAGGACTTGTACGCCATCTTCTTCATGTATTCGATAGCGTCTGCCGGAGGAATGATATTTGCGATAGAGAAGAATGCGGACTGGAGCACGGTGTTGGTCTTATTGCCAAGGCCGATTTCTCTTGCTACCTTGTTGGCGTTGATGATATAGAAATTGATGTTGTTCTTTGCAATGTAAGCCTTTACCGGAGCAGGAAGCTTCTCGTCCAGTTCGTCAACCGTCCAGTGGCAGTTCAGCAGGAACGAGCCGCCCGGAACAACGTCCTGAACCATATCGTACTTGTCGATATAGGACGGGTTGTGACAGGCAACGAAGTTCGCCTTGTTGATGAAGTATGTGGACTTGATAGGCGTCTTGCCGAAGCGCAGGTGGGAAATCGTAACGCCGCCGGACTTCTTTGAGTCGTAAGCGAAGTAAGCCTGTGCATACATGTCGGTGTGGTCGCCGATAATCTTGATAGAGTTCTTGTTTGCGCCGACAGTACCGTCAGAGCCAAGACCCCAGAACTTGCAGCAGGTTGTACCCTCAGGCGTGGTGTTCGGGTTCTCGGTGGGATCAAGCGACAGATGAGTTACATCGTCGTGGATACCCAGTGTGAATACCGGCTTTGTGGTGTTGTTGTAAACCGCAATAATCTGTGCGGGGTTGCAGTCCTTGCTGCCGAGGCCGTAACGTCCGGTGAATACGGGAACGTCCTGGAACTTGTTCTCCTTCTTGAGAGCGGCAACAACGTCCAGATACAGCGGCTCGCCGAGAGATCCGGGTTCCTTTGTTCTGTCGAGAACGGAGATCTTCTTTACGGTTGCGGGAATAGCGTCCACCAGTGCGGAGGAAACGAAAGGTCTGTACAGTCTTACCTTTACAAGGCCGACCTTTCTGCCCTGCTTTGCGAGGTAGTCGATTGTTTCCTCGATGGTGTCACATACGGAACCCATTGCGATGATAACTTCCTCAGCGTCGGGAGCGCCGTAATAGTTGAACAGCTTATAATCGGTGCCGATCTCTGCGTTTACCTTGTTCATGTACTCGGTAACAACAGTCGGAATGTTGTTGTAATAAGTATTGCATGCCTCTCTTGCCTGGAAGAAGATGTCGGGGTTCTGAGCGGTGCCGTGAAGCACGGGGTGCTCAGGGTTGAGCGCTCTGTCGCGGAATGCCTGAACAGCGTCCATATCTACCATGCCCTTGAGGGTTTCGTAGTCCCACTTCTCGATCTTCTGGATCTCGTGAGAGGTACGGAAGCCGTCAAAGAAGTGCAGGAACGGAACTCTTCCCTTGATAGTGGAAAGATGTGCAACCGCACCCAGATCCATTACTTCCTGCGGGTTGGTGGAGCAAAGCATAGCATAGCCTGTCTGACGACATGCATAGATATCGCTGTGATCGCCGAAAATAGAAAGCGCATGTGAAGCGACAGCACGTGCGGAAACATGAATAACCGACGGCAGCAGCTCGCCTGCGATCTTGTACATATTGGGGATCATCAGCAGTAGTCCCT
>CAYRLM010000067.1:0-11039 GCA_964425035.1 uncultured Ruminococcus sp. | reverse complement strand
AAATGACCGATTTTAATCCGTTTTTTGCCACGGCTCTGCCGGGGCAAAAAACACTTCTATCCCAGCAAGTGTACTGGCAACGGCTAACGCCTTATGCCTTACGCGCGCGGCTGGGATGTTTCGGCGGGCAACACGATGTTGCGAAGCCGAAACCCCAAGTGCGGCATGGATGCCGCACAAACAAGTTTCGGCTAAAAGCTCCCCAACGGGGCTTTTTCGACGGTCTAAACCGCCTTTCCACGGGAAAAGGCGGTTGTTTTTTTATTCTTTATCGGAAGGCTCTTCCGCATTTTCATCTTCCCGTTTGTCGGGGTGTTCCTCTGCGGCAGCCGCAATTTCCGTGTTTTCTGCGGAAATCTCCCGCTTCACGCAACGTCGCTCATTTCTTCGCCGCAGCCAGTCGCACACCAACAGCATCACGGCAAGCCCTATCATTCCGGCAGATGTCAGAATAAGTCCCATGCTAAGTCCTGCCGGCTTGAAATCAAGCACTATGGTATGCTCCCCGGCGCTCACCGGAATACATATCAGCGACTCCGACAGGCATGAACCAAGATTAACCTGAACACCGTCTACCGTGGCTGTCCAGCCCTCCTCATACGGTATCGTAGTGAACAGCGCACAGTCGTTTTCGGCATTGACCTCAATACTGAGCGTGCTGCCGCCCGTTCGTGTCAGCACGGTTTCCGAGTTCAGCTCCTGCATGGTGCTGCTGAACTTATCCAGCGCCTGCATATCGATGTAATAGAACCATGCATTGGTGAAGTATACCGCCTTGTCAAGCAGCTTCAGCTTCACACGGAATTCCTCGCCCTTGCTGAATGTCCCAAGATACTCTATGCTGTAATTCTCGTACAGGAAGTAATTTCCCCTATAAATGTCATTAACATAAAGCTGCGTTTCACGCTCGTATTTTGTCGGGAGGTACATATACACCGGGCCGTCCGCCTGTGCGGTTACGGTGTACTCTATCCATGCGTCGGCGTCCTCGTCGGTCTTTTTGTAGCTGTAATGTGCGTCCGTTGTCGAGCCTATGCGGATATTCTCGCTGTCGAATTCCACATCGTCAATCGCCTTGAACACTGTCGTACTCTTGTTGCCGGAAAGCATTTTCGCCAGCTTGTTCTGTGCCTGAAACGGCGAATACTCGCTCAGGTCATAGCCGAGGATATCGCTGTCCGCAAGATACGCTATGCCAAGTGCGTCCTCGTTCTCGTAAACCTTGATAGCGGTTTCGGTTTCAACGGGAATGGTTTCCGTGTAAGGCACGGTCTTTTGACTGGTAGCCAGCACATACTTCACGCCGAAAATATCGTCGGTGAGCATAGTTGCGCCGTCGTATCTCGTGTAATGCTCGCGCCCTGCAAAGCCAAGTGATTTCAGCAGCTCGATAGACTTTGAGTTGAGCGTGCTGGAGCTGTGGCTCATGCCGTACATTCTGAGCGCTATCGGGTCGTTTACGCAACGGTGGAACGTCTTTTCCATGCGGTAAAATCCGTCGTCCATATCATGCAGCTGCTCGGTTACTTCTCTGGTCAGCGGTATATCCCAGCGATAGCTTGCCCGTGTGGAGAACACAATGTCGTCGTCCATCTGATACAGCGACTGCGAAGCGTTCAGCCCCGCCTCGGCGCACACGAATACCGCCAGAGCGATACATGCAGGCTTTTTGGCGCCGTATTTTCTGTACACCCACGCAAGTATCAGCACCGCCGCCAGTATCGCCAGCGGAACCGCCACCGTCAGCACAGGCTCGTAATATTCGCTGTCGTCCGCAAGGTCGGCGTACAGCAGCATGGCAAGCAGTATAATGAACGCTGAGGCAAAGCTGCGCCCGGATACTCTCTTTATCCGCTCGAACGCCTGAGCGCCGAAAACTATCAGCAGAAAACTTATCATGAAAGAGTAGCGGTAGGGCAGCCAGTTAGGCATTTGCCCTCCGTGCCACATCATATCCGCCGGGCGGATATACATGAACATCACCATCATGCCGATAAAAACGCCGCTCGCAATGCGCTCCCGTGCGGTGAATTTGCGGCATGTGAAGTACATTACCGCACATACCAGCGCCAGAGTGCCGCAGTAGAGTATCGGCATTCCCTCCATGCGCACCGTGTCATATTCCGTCGGGAACAGCTTAATGAATATGTCGGCAATATTGAAGCTCTCCGCCAGCGAATAATCGGGGTCGGAGAACGTGAGCTTTCCGTTTGACAGCGACTTGTACACGGGCAGCAGCATGAAGCAGGACATGAGTATCGCACACACCGAGCCTGCACCGTACATCAGCACCGAGCCGCAGTATTCCCCAAAACGCCTGTTACGGCTTTTTCCCGAGGCAAGATACCACACAAAATACAGCGCCGAGAAAATTCCCGCCATATAGCCGATGTAGAAATTCGCCACAAAAATATACACCAGCGAAATAACGTACAGCAGAAAGCGGCGCTTGTCGCATATGCGCTCAACACCCATGGCGATAAGCGGCAGAGCCACAAGACCGTCCAGCCACATCGGGTTCATTGTCTGCACGATGAAAAATCCGCAAAGCGCCCACATCACCGAAAACAGCACTGTTGTCATACGTCCGCAGCTGCGGTGCTTCCTCAGGAAGAACGCACAGGTAAGCCCCGCTGCGCCCGCCTTTGCAAGCATCATGGTCATAAGCCCCTCGGTTATCATCTCCCTCGGGTATATCCAGACCAACAGGTTGAAAGGGCTTGCGAGGTAATACCCTATAATGCCTATGAACTCGCCGGAAAGATTTCTGCTCCAGCTGTAAAACAGGCTCTCCTTGCCGGCAAACACATCATACATATAGTCGTAGTAATACACATACTGCGCATTCAAATCCAGCGAAAGCACCGAACGCTCTCCGAACGGCCACACCTGAAATATGATGTACGAGCCGAAAAGTATTGCAACAGGCAGCAGAAAAGACAGCCAATATGCACGGCTGTCCGAAACTGCTCTTCCGATACGGCGGAATACACGCCCTACCGCTGCGAGAGTGGTGTTATTTCCCATCGGCATGCTCCTTTCCGTCTGTCGTTCTTGATATGATATATCTCGGACGCCGCTTTATTTCCTCGTATATTTTTGACAGGTAATACCCGATAACGCCCACGCCGAGCATAACGCACGCACCGGTTATGAGTATCAGCAGTATTACCGTGGAGAAGCCCTCGGCAGCCTGTCCGCAGAAATATTTCACCAGCGTCTGTATGCCGAGAACCAGCGCCATAATGCCAAAAATCACGCCCACCCACAAAATCAGGCGTATAGGTACGTCCGTGAACGAGGTGATATTGTTCAGCGCAAATCTGAACAGGCTCTTCATGCTGAATTTGCTCTTTCCGGCGGCACGGGGCTGCACGTCAAACTCCACATGCGCAGCAGTAAAGCCCACCCAGCTTGACAAGGCACGGAAAAACGTAATGCGCTCCGGAAGCTCGTTCAGGGCGTTTATCACTTTTCTGTCCATCAGCTTGAAGTCGCTTGCACCGTCGAGATTAATCCCGGAGGAGCTTTTCATCATCTTGTAAAAGCTGCGGGCAAACACCTTGTGAAGCAGTCCCTCCCTGCCCCGCGAGCGCTTCACCGCCTCAACCACCTCTGCGCCGCCCTGCCACATGGAATACATCTCGGGGATAAGCTCCGGCGGATGCTGCAAATCGCAGTCTATCACAACGGCGCACTCGCCTGCGGCTGCCTTCAGCCCGGCGAATATTGCGCCCTCCTTGCCGAAATTCCGGGAAAATCCCAGCCCTCGCACACAGGGGTCAAAAAAATGTGCGTCGCATATCTCCGCCCATGTCGTATCCTTTGAGCCGTCATCCACAAATATAATCTCATACTCGATGCCAGAATTGCGGAGTATTGCGGCGATGGTGCCGGCGGTGCGGCGAATGTTCTCGTGTTCGTTGAAGGATGGGATAATTACTGACAGCATTGCTGAATTTTCACGCTCCATTACTCTCCGATAATCTTTACCAGCACCGTCTTTTCACGGCAGCCGTCAAAATCACCGTACATTATGTACTGCCGAGGGCCCAGATCCAACCGTCCGTCCGTCACGGGAACGGTGACGCTCGCCCCAAGGAGTATCTGCTTCATATGCGCAGCGCCGGCGCTGCTGTAATCCACCTTATATCGGCTTTCGTCCGGCACCAGCTTGCCGAGCAGCTCCGACCTGTCGGAGCCGAGCTCCTCCTTGTCGTTTTCGAGGAACACCGCCGAGGTGGTATGCTGTGAAAACACAATGCACAGCCCATCGTTTATAAGGCTTCTGCGGACGCATTCCTCCACCTCGTATGAAAGGTTGAGGAACTCCTCGGTCTGTTCGGTGGTAATGAAAAGCTGCTGTCTGAAAGTTTTCATGTAAAGTACTCCTTATGATCACATCTGAAAAATCACATCTGAAAAAAAGCCTTTAATTCTTCAGCTTGTCGAAAAACCTCATTTCGCCTGCGAGGCAGGCATTTGAAATCCGTTTTTTGCCTCAGCTTAAAGGTGACTGCGTCGACCTGACCGAGGCAAAAAACACTGCTATCATGCTGCCCTTGGTTGCCGGCTTTTGGGGCAGCAGTGCAGACATCGTGTCTGCACCCAGCAAGTGTACAAGCAACGGCTTCGCCTTATGCTTTGCAACGGCTAACGCCTTATGCCTTACGCGCGCAGCTGGGATGTTTCGGCGGGCAACACGATGTTGCGAAGCCGAAACCCCAAGTGCGGCATGGATGCCGCACAAACAAGTTTCGGCTAAAAGCTCCCCAACGGGGCTTTTTCGACGGTCTAATTCTTTTCGCGCATGGTGAGCGAACCGCTCTCCAGCGAAGCGTGTATAAGATTTCCCCCGCCGTTTATGCTGTACATATAGCTGCCGGGATAGCTTCCGCCGATGAGGTCGGTTTTCAGCTCGCCGGTGTCCGTTTCAAAGTCCAGCGCCACGCTGCTGCCCTCCGGGAAGATTATCTCCGCATTCCCCGTTCTGGACTGAATGCTGCTGCCGGCTATCACGCTGTAAAAATCCAGACGAATATCTCCGCTGCCCGTCGCAAGGCTGCACAGCGAGCGTGTGTTCTCCGAAAGAATATCTCCGCTGTTGGTGACTACCGTTATGCGGTCGCTGTCCACATCGCCTATCGCAACGTCGCCGGTCGCAGTGTAGATAACTATATCCCGATAGTACTCCCTCGGCAGATACAGCTTCATTCCGTAATCGCCGGTATCTCCTGCGAAAAGAGATACGACAAACTCGCTGCTTTCCGATATTGTCAGCGAATTGTCGCCGATATCCGCTGTCAGCGGCACGTCGTTCTTCCATAAAAGATGTATTCTGTCGCCGTCATAGGGGATTACCGTGACAGGGGTTTTAAGAAGATCTACGTTGATGTATTCGCACAGCGGGAAATAGTCGTCACCCTGACGGGCTGAGCCGAGGCTTTCCCCAGGTATCATGACCGCAGCCGCTGCGAATGCCGCCGCAGCCGCACCGGTGATTATCAGCCAGCGATGAAGTACAGCACGCTTCAAATCCACACCTCCAGCTCACAGCGGCTTCCAGCCGAGAAGAATATCACAGCGGCGGCGCACTCTCAGATATGCCCCGGATATCAAAAATCCCAACTCCACCGCCGCAATTCCGCAGAAAGCCGCCCCAAAAGCCGCCGCCAAACCGCCGAACAACAGCGTTTCCGCAGACAGCGAGGTGACGATGAATTCCGCCTTGAACAGCTTCACCGCAAGCCCGAATATACTCACCAGAATACCCGCCGGAACCCCGAACGCCGCTGCGCACAGCAGCAGCAGCATAACGGCAAATACCGCCAAAAACAGCACGGCAAAGCCCGCTTTCATCACAATGACCTTGAATGTACGCACACGCTTCACCGCCGTTTCTGTGAGGTTCTCCGAAAATCTGCGGAAGAATTGGGACGCTCCCTATATGTCTGTTTTTATCATCTGCACAACGCACTCAACGTGTCCCGTTCTCGGGAAAAGGTCGAACGGTCTGACCCGCAAAGCGGAATAGCCCAGCTCGCACAGCCTTTTGCAGTCCCTTGCGGCGGTCGCCGCATTGCAGGATATCATCACAATGCGCTCGGGCGACATTGCGGCGCAGGCGGTGAGAGTTTCCTCGCTGCAGCCCTTGCGGGGCGGGTCGAGGATAATTACGTCCGGGCGCTCCCCGGAAAGCTCCAGCTTCTGCGCCGCCTGTCCTGCGTCGGCGCAGATGAACTCTGCGTTTTCAATGCCGTTTCTCCGTGCATTGGCACGGGCGTTATCAACCGCCTGCGGCACTATTTCCGCCCCGATAAGCCGCCGTGCGCTCTTCGCCATGGACAAACCTATCGTCCCCGCACCGCAGTAGAGGTCAAGCAGCAGCTTTCCCTCAGGTTCGGCAAATTCCGCCGCTTGTCGGTAAAGAGCCTCTGCCGCAGGCGTATTCACCTGGTAGAAAGACTTCGGGGAAATCTCCACCATAACGCCGCACATGCTGTCGGTTATTTCCGCCCTGCCGTAAAGCACAATTTCCTCTTCTCCGAGGATAACGTTTGTCCGCTTACGGTTTATGCTGAGAACTACGCCGGTTATCTGCGGAAAGCGCTCCGCCGCCGCACGGCTCAGCTTATCGAACTCCGGTATCCTGCGGCGCGCGACAAGGCACAGGCAGACCTCTCCGCTGTAATTCCCGCGGCGCAGATAAATATGCCGCAGTACTCCCTCGTGCTTTTCCTCGTTATAAACGGAGATGTGAAGCTTGTCCGCCGTATCCGTGACAAATTTCGTTATATCCGCAAACAGCTCCGGCTGTAACGCGCACCTGTCCACAGGTATCACCCGGTGGCTTCGCTCGGAATAAAATCCGCACCTTACATTTCCGTCCTGCTTTGCGACAGGCATTTGCAGCTTATTGCGGTATCCCTCGGTCGAGGCGCTCGCCGCTATCGGGATAAACTCGGGCGATAAACCGCCGATGCGCTCAAATGCGTCACGCACGAAGCCCTCCTTCGCACGAAGCTCCGCCTCATACGAAATATGGCGGAAGCAGCAGCCGCCGCACCGTCCGTAAACGGGGCAGCTGTTTTCCGCCCTGTCTGCGGAGGGCGCAAGCAGCTTCTCGATGCGCCCGTAGGCGTAGCTTTTCAGCACCTTGACTATTTTGCAGGAAATAACGTCCCCGACGGCGGTCAGCGGCACGAAAACCGCCATTCCGCTCCCGTCGGAACCGTCCCCGTTATAGCGCCCAACGCCGCTGCCCTCGTTGGTGAGTGCGGTTATTTCAAGCGTAATGACGTCGTTTTTGGCAAGCGGCATCAGATTTCACCCAAGCTCTTTGCTTTCAGATAAGCGTTGATGAACCCGTCTATGTCACCGTCCATCACCGCTTGTATATTGCCGCTCTCAAAGCCGGTACGGGTGTCCTTTGCGAGAGTGTAGGGCATGAACACATAGGAACGTATCTGGCTGCCCCACTCGATTTTAAGCTGCTCGCCCTTGATATCGCTGATTTTTTCAAGGTGCTCGCGCTCTTTTATCTCAACCAGCTTTGACATCAGCATTTTCATTGCGAAATCACGGTTCTGCACCTGAGAACGCTGCGTCTGGCATGCCACGACAATGCCGGTGGGCTTGTGGATAAGCCTTACCGCCGAAGAGGTCTTGTTGATATGCTGACCGCCGGCGCCGCTTGCACGGAACACCTCCATGGTTATATCCTCGTCCCGTATTTCAACGGAAACGTCCTTTTCTATCTCCGGCATTACCTCAACGCTGGCGAAGCTTGTATGTCTGCGTCCCTGTGCGTCGAACGGAGATACCCGGACAAGCCTGTGGACGCCGTTCTCGGACTTTAAGAAGCCGTATGCGTTGAAGCCCTGAATATGGATAGAAGCGCTCTTTATGCCCGCCTCTTCTCCGTCAAGGATATCCAGCACCTCCGTCTTGAAGCCGTGGCGGTCAGCCCATTTCATATACATTCTCAGCAGCATTGACACCCAGTCCTGCGCCTCTGTTCCGCCCGCCCCCGCATGGAACGTGAGGATAGCGTTGGAGCTGTCGTATTCTCCTGTCATGAGAGTGGCGAGCTTCTGCTCCTCGTATTCGGTCTTTACTTTCTCCGCAAGAGCCTTTACCTCATCGACGGCGCTTTCGTCGTTTTCCTCCTCGGCAAGCTCTATCATGGCGAGAACGTCGTCGCAGTTGGTTTTAAGGCGGTTGAAGTTCTCGATTGTATTCTTGTACTGCCCTATCTGCTGCTGGACAGCCTGAGCCTTCTCGGGGTCGTCCCAGAAGCTCGGCTCGGTGGACTTCATCTCCAGCTCGTCTACCTTTATTTTAATGCCGTCAAGGTTCAGTGCGCCCTTTAATTCTTCTATCTGCGGTATGAGCGCTTCCATTGCAAGTCTTGTTTCGTCGTACTGTATCATAGCTTCTCCTACTATCAAAAAATGCTTATTATCTTATTTAGTATATCATAAATCTCTGTAATTTGCAATACCCACAGCATATATTTTTCAAAAATCGGTTGACAAATAGGGTTTTGTGTGCTAAAATAAAAGAAGTGCAGAATTACCTGCCGGTATGTTGGAATTGGCAGACGAGGCGGACTCAAAATCCGCTGCCAGCAATGGCATGTGGGTTCGACCCCCACTACCGGCACCAAGCGCTTCGCCGAACTTTGGAAATAAGGTTCGGCGATTTTTATATGTAAAAATTGTTGTCGCTTTCCAAGAAGCCTCTTGCCAAATTGACATAAATGCTATAAAACACAGACGGCAGGAAACATTTGCAAACAAAATCTAAGGCAGCACCGATGAGAAAGTGAATGGCTCGGAGGAAGTCCGGTATATCATTGGTTCATTTAGAAATGCGATAAAATAACCTTTCCGCCAATACGAAGCACCTCGGTTCAATACCGAAGTGCTTTTTTTATTTGTATATCGTTTATGCCGCGAAAGCTATTGACAATGAGTTTTGGTGTGTTAGGCTGCCTGCGGAGCGTTTGGGGCTTAGGCGCATGCAGCCGCCACTGCCTCAGCATGTCTTGATTATCAAGCCGCAAACGCCGATTATGACAAAAACCTCTTGACAATTGTAAAGAAAAGGTGTATATTATACATATGGATTTGATAGGTTTAATATATTTAAGGAGCAAAAAATATGAGCAACATTCTTAGCCGTGACGAAGCGTGGGCGCTTCTGACAGAATACAACAAGGACAGCTTTCATCTCCGCCATGCGGTCACAGTCGAGGGCGTAATGCGCTGGTACGCCGAAAAGCTCGGCTATCTTGACGAAATCGACCTGTGGGGAACTGTCGGGCTGCTGCACGACCTCGATTTTGAGCTTTACCCGCAGCAGCACTGCATAAAGGAGCAGGAAATCATGCGCAGCCACGGCATTGACGAGCGGATTATCCATGCGGTGGCAAGCCACGGCTGGGAGCTTACCGTGGATATCAAGCCGGAGCATGAGATGGAAAAGGTGCTGTACGCCACGGACGAGCTTACGGGGCTTATCGGTGCGGCAGCGCTTATGCGCCCGTCAAAATCGGTTCAGGACATAGAACTTAAATCGGTAAAGAAAAAGTACAAATCCGCAAACTTTGCCGCCGGCTGCTCGCGGGAGGTCATAGAGCGAGGGGCCGAATTAATGGGCGTAACGCTAGACGAACTGATTTCCGACACCATTCTTGCAATGAGAAGCTGCGAGGACAAATACAACCAATTCTGACGGAGGGAAAATGGCACGAAGAGTAATATCGCTGGCAGAGATAACCGAACTGAAAAAACTGATATCGGAGCGCTTCTCTGCGGAGCTTCACTACCGCGACTCCTGCGGCGGACAGAATTTCAGCATGAACAGCAGCGACCCGGAGCTGCATAAATATCTCATAGAATATTTCGGCAGCAAGGGTATCTCGCTGAAATTCTCCGCAGACGGACTGCGTTTTTACACCATATGACTGCCGCCGTATACGGGCGGTGTGCAGATACAGCCGGTTTTGCGCAAAATATCACCGAATTGATTGAGCAGGGTATTGGGTGTTGCGCAAAACCGACATCTGTCCGTACTCTTTTTTCGATATCGACTGCGGCGCCGCAATTGATACGTCCTTTTTTCAAAAAGCTATTGACCTGAGTGACAAATTGTTGTATAATAAGCTATACAGATATTTTTTTGAAAAGAGGTATTGTCATGATTGCTATCGGTTCCGACCATGCCGGCTACGGGCTTAAATGCGAGATAATAAAGCACCTTGAAGAAAAGGGCGTGGATTACATCGACTGCGGCTGCGGCGGTGAAAGCGTGGATTACCCCGATATCGCCGAAGCGACCTGCGCAAAGGTTACATCGGGCGAGGCCGAAAAGGGTATCCTCATATGCGGCACGGGCGTAGGCATATCCATTTCCGCAAACAAGATAAAGGGTATTAGGGCGGCGCTGTGCGGCGACTGGTATTCCGCAAAATACACACGGCTGCACAACGACGCAAATGTCCTGTGCATGGGCGGCAGAGTGATCGGTGCCGGGCTTGCCGCAGAGATCACCGATGTTTTTCTCGAAACGCAGTTCGAGGGCGGACGTCATGCACGGCGTGTAGACAAAATCATGAAGCTGGAGGAAAAGTAAAAAAATGAGCAATATAGTGGTATGCGATCACCCGCTGGTTCAGCACAAGATATCCCTGCTGAGGGACAAGAACACCGGTTCCAAGGAGTTCAGAGAGCTGGTTCAGGAGATCGCAATGTTCATGTGCTACGAGGCTACCCGCGATCTGCCGCTCAAGGAGGTTCAGATAGAAACCCCGCTTGGGCTTGCAACCTCTAAAATAATCAGCGGCAGAAAGGTGGCTTTCGTGCCGATAATGAGAGCCGGTCTTGGCATGATGGACGGCGCTCTGGCGCTTGTCCCCGCCGCAAAGGTCGGACATATCGGTCTTTAGCGCGACGAGAATAACG
Organism: uncultured Ruminococcus sp.; assembly: GCA_964425035.1. Lineage (GTDB taxonomy): Bacteria > Bacillota > Clostridia > Oscillospirales > Ruminococcaceae > CAG-115. The sequence continues at coordinate 72 of CAYRLM010000067.1, read as the reverse complement.
GCAACGCACCGCAGGAAGATTACTGCAAGCTGCCGTTCGATATCGCAAACCGCGAGGTCATTATCCTTGACC
>CAYRLM010000066.1:0-11055 GCA_964425035.1 uncultured Ruminococcus sp. | reverse complement strand
ATATTGCCGCACATTTCGGGCAGCGCCTTATGCCTGTACGGGAGCGAAGCTCCCGGAATTTCGGCGTTCTCCCCTTGTCATACTGTGTAGGTTGCCTTTACCAACTCGTCCATAGTGGTACGGCCTGCCAGCACCATCTGCGTTACGTTGTCGCGCAGCAGCAGTGTGCCGTTCTGGGTAGCCTTTGCGCCTATCTCCTCGGCGGTAGCGCCCTTTGAGATAAGCTCCTTTATATCGTTTGACGTAACGATAATCTCATGAATTGCGGTACGTCCGGAATAACCTGTTCCTCTGCACTTCTTGCAGCCGCCCTTGTGCGCCTGACAAATCTGCACGGGCTTATCCTTGCTTACAAGACGGAGGTCTGCGGGGTCGGTCAGCGTTATCTGCTCCTTGCACTCGTTGCACAGGAGCTTTACAAGTCGCTGGGCTATAATTCCTACCAGCGAGGAAGCAACCATGTACGGCGCAACGCCCATGTCCACCAGACGGACAATGGTAGAAGCGGCGTCGTTGGTATGCAGCGTAGAAAGCACGAAGTGACCTGTGATAGCGGCTCTGATAGCGATATCTGCCGTTTCACCGTCACGGATTTCTCCGACCATTATGATATCCGGGTCCTGACGAAGAATTGAACGCAGCGCCGCCGCAAACGTCATGCCCGCCTTTGCGTTTATCTGGCACTGGTTTACGCCGTCGATTTTCTTCTCGACAGGGTCCTCAACCGTTACGATATTTACATTTGGCTTTGAAAGCTCGCCGAGAGTGGCGTAAAGCGTTGTGGACTTACCTGAACCGGTAGGCCCCGTTACCAGCATAACGCCGTTCGGGCAGCGGATTATCTGCTTGAACATCTCGTAGTTGTAATCCGTCATGCCGAGGTCGGTGATTTTTCTTGTCTTTTCGTCGGCGGTGGAAAGCAGACGTATAACGCACTTCTCGCCGTAAACGCAGGGTATGGTGGACACACGGACGTCGAGGTTTATTCCGTCTATCTTCATGCCGAAGCGTCCGTCAAGCGGTATACGCTTCTCTGCGATATTCATGCCGCCGAGGATCTTGATACGTGTTATAAGGGAATTGTGCAGCGCAGGGGAAACCTTCATTGCCTCCTGCTCCACCAGCTCGCCGTCTACTCTGAAACGGATACGGGTGCGGTTCTTGAACGGCTCGATATGTATATCCGAAGCGTTTATGCGGAACGCCGTTTCAACCATGGTGTTTACCAGACGGACGATAGGCGCATTGTCGATACGTTCGCCTGACTGTGTGTCCGCCTGATTCTGCTGGGCTGCGGCGGCTGCCTCGTCGTCCAGCTCGTTCATAACCTTGTTTACGGTCTGCTGCGAATAGAACCTGCCGATAGCCTCCTCGATCTGGGTCTTGGTGGAGATCTGAGGAAGTATCTCCATGCCTGTCTGAACCTTAAGCTCTTCAAAGATGTAGAAGTTAATAGGGTCGTTTGAAGCCACCATTAGGCGGTTGTTGTTCATGTCGAACGCAATTACGGTCTTTTCCCTTGCCGTCTGCTCGGGAATCTTCATAACCGCGTCCTTGTTAATCTGCACCGAAGCGAGATCAACGAACGGAACCTTCAGCCTGATGGAAAGCGCCTGCGCAAGCTGTGTTTCGGACACCAGTCCCATCTCCAGCATTACGTCGCCGAGCATCTTTCCGCCGCTGTTCTTCTGAGTTTCAAGCGCCTCCTGAAGCTGCTTTTCGTTGATGAATCCGTTCTCCACCAGTATCTGACCGATGGGCAGATTTCTAATAGGTCCAGCCATTGTGCTAATTCGTCCTTTCAGAATATTAGAAGAGCCTTTCTGCCGTCGGCTCTTCGCAGAAGCCCACCAACCGATGGCCTCTGACCGTTCCATGCGGAGCGGTTTTTTGGTGCAATATTTCAAAAATCCCTTGCAAAAACACGATTTTTATGATAAAATGAATCCAACGTCTTTATAAGGGGGTCAAAATAATGGCATTAAAAATAGTAACTTGGGTATTCGTGTTCGTTTTCGGCTCTGTGATAGGCAGCTTCCTGAATGTGGTGATACTCCGCACTCCGCTCAAGCAGTCCCTCATAACCGAACCGTCACATTGCTTCTCCTGCGGAAACCGACTGAAATGGTACGATATGTTCCCGATATTCAGCTGGCTGATACTCCGCGGAAAATGCCGCTTCTGCGGCGCCCGGATATCGCCCCGCTACATGATCAACGAAGCGATCTGTGCGGTATCCTACCTCGGAGCATATTTGGTTTTCGGCTTCTCGTGGGAATTCTATGTCGCATGTATCCTGTTCGCCGTGCTTATAGTGCTCAGCGGCATAGATATCGACCGCTTCGAGATACCCTACTGGTGCAGCATAACCGTAGCGGTGCTGGGAATTGCGGCGTTCTTTATCCCGTGGGACTCGTCACTGACCGCCCCTTGGTACGAGCGTCTTATCTCCCTCGGCGTAGTCGCCGTGTTGTTCGTGATACTTGTGCTTATCGGCGGCATGGGCGGCGGAGATCTCCAGCTCATGGTGGGAGCCTCTCTGCTGCTGGGATACCGGGTGTTCCCTGCGCTTCTCCTCGGAATAGTGCTGGGTGCGGTCTACGGGATAACCAAAAAGATCCGCGACCACAAGGCGGAGCTGGAGCTTACCGAAAAGATAAAGCAGATCGCCCTCGACTGGTATCAGGAGCAGCTTGACCGTGACGTCGGCTATGTGCTTGCCGGTCATGACGACGTGATAGTCGGCACGATAAGCGGCGGAAAGCCCGACATCGAGTGGGAGTTTCTTGACGAGAACGCATGGAAAGGCATTCCCGACAAATCGGCGCTCAGCCGCACGATACGCGAGCAGATAACCACCGAACGCGAGGGTGCGTTCCGCATAACCATCAAGGAGGATCAGATCACCCGTGTGAAATACTCTCGCAGAATGGTGTTCGGCCCGTTCCTTTCGGTAGGAATTGCGGCTGCGTACCTGTTCGGAAGTCAGGTTATCGGCTGGTACATGGGGCTTCTGGGATTATCCTGAACCCCGAACCTGAGCTTCAAATGTTCCTCCCCGCCGTACGGCAGGGAGGATTTTTGTTTTAAGGAGTTGTGGTTGTGCCGAACCGACGGGTAACATAGTAGATATAAATATCCCTGCTGCCGTCTGTCATATCGGCGAACTTCAGCGGAGCGGACGGTTCAACCTTTATAAAGTAATCCGACTCGTTGCCGCCGTCAGCCAGCATTCCCTTGATCTGGCGGAATTGCGTGATACCCTCCGCCTCAAAAATAAGGTTGCTGTAGCCTTCGTCACCGTATGTCGCAAACTGCATCTCGATTGCGTCGTTGCGGTATTCCTTTGCGGAGCCGCCCTCGACATAGTCGCCGTTTTTGGCTACCGCAAAATCATAGGTAATGTACAGGTCGTCATACAGACAGTCCGCAAACACCTTTTTCGACTTTGCCGTATCCAGTGAGCCGTTTGAATTCATGTTCACCGATTCCTCATACAGGTAATACCTTTTATCGGTGCTGTCATAGCGCAGGCTCATGCAGTTGAGAACATAGGTCTTGTTTATTGCGCCTGTGCCGTTTATGTCATTGCAGAATTTGTTCATCTGGGATATCGTCGCCTTGTATGCGTCGTTCGCCTGTATATCGGTGTAGCTTGTATTCTCAATGACAAACAGCTTGAATGCGTTCCTGAGATTCCTCGTGATGTATTCTTGGACGCAGGTGGTGGTGTTCTCCGCATTGTTGTCTGTCTGCTGGTCGTTGAACGACCTGACAACCGGGGAAATGAAGATCATCATTCCCGCCATAAGCACTGCCAGCAGCGCCACGGAAACAATCATTTCCACCAGCGTAAAGCCGCCCGACCCACGCTTCTTCAGAAGTCTGATAATTTTTTTCATGTCAGACCACCTTAACTTTCGGAAGTTTCGCTGTCCTCGGTTTCTTCCTCAGGTTTGGGGAAAGCGCCGAAGATATTCGGATAAGTAGCGGTACTCTGATTTCCGCTGTCGTCCTTGATAGTTTCGACATACGGCTCAAACGTGAAAGAACCGTATGCGGTTTTTGTGGAGGTCTGATCGGAATCGCTGTAACCGAAGATCTTGTTCATGTCAAGGTCTGGGTCGATGCTCTCCAGCGGCTCCGCCAGAACAACGTAGTAATAAAGATACTTGCTCGCAATAGCCGGCGGAGTGGATTCCCATGAACTCTGCTTGCTGGAAATGCGAAGCGTCCTGTTGTAGGGGGAATATACCTCAAACTGGAGGGTAGTCACGTCAAATCTCGTATTGAGCGTAGACGGATTGTCGCTCTGCTGGGTATAGCCGTAATCCAGAATAACGCTCGGGAAAATAAATCTGTACTGTGCGAACCACTCCTGCTGCTCAAGCCCCGTATATGTCGCCATGGACTTGATGAAGTATCTGTAACCCGTACCCGTATAGCTTTCGTCCCTCGTGATTTTTGCCGTTATGTTGGAAATTCCGGTAGAACCGTACACACGGGAATCAAGACGGGTAGTGACGCTGCCGACATTGTTGCCGGTCTCGTCTTTTTCTTCCTTGCTGTTGTTTTTCTTGGTGGCGTCGTAGTTGACGTCGCCGATGAAGTATTCCAGCGCAATGAGGTTCTCGTCACCCGCGGCGTTGGGGTCGCCGATGTTGTAGTCTATATTGACCTCGGACATACCTTCAAACTTGAAGCTCAGCTCACCGCTCTTGTCTGCGCTGTCGTAATCCGTGCTCTGATCCTTGAGGTAGTATACTTCCTTCTGGTTGCGTATCTCCTCCTCAAGCTCGTTATTCTGCTGGCGCACTCTGTTCACCTGCGCAAGTATCATGGAAACCATTCCCGCCATAATTGCAAAGATGACGAACGCCACCAGCACCTCAACGATAGTGAAGCCGTGCTTTGAACGGAGTTTTTTCACGCTGTTCTCCTCCTTTCGCAATCAGACGCCATAGTTGCGCCACTCGCGGCTGCCGGTCGGTCTGAGGTATTCAAAGTCGTCGCCGACAAGATCGTTTATGGACTTTGTAGGCAGACAGTAGGTGTATCTGTAATAACCCGTGATAACGTAATCCGAAACGATAAGACCGCCGATAACCTTGGCGCCGCCGCCCGCACCCTTGTCAACATAGGTCATGAAGGGAGCGTAAACATAGCCGAAATACAGGTTGTTCATTACGCCGTCGCCGCCGAACTGGATATCCGCACTCTCCGAGCAGGAGATAACGTAGATATTGACGTTGGGTATCTGCTCCTCGCCGTTGTAGTCAAGGTCAATGCCCTTGCTGCTCGCATAGGATGTTACCCTTCCCTCATCGACATAGCCTGCGCAGACGTCATCTTCGGGTTCCTCCGCATAGGTCTTGTAGTGATTGGAGTCGGTGCACTTCCACTTGCTTTCGCCGTCAACGGTTACCTCCTCATAGGTGCAGCTGCTGCATGTGCTGTGGATAAGACCGTTGGGATTAATAATATTCTGATCCGGATTGTTCAGCTCAAAGCCGGAGGCTCTGTCATAGTAAACGCATCCGTTTTTGGTCAGCTCCACGCCGCCGAGCAGCTTGAACCAACCCATATGACCGAAGAACTCCTGGTTTGTCGCCTGATAGCGAACGCCGTCGGGGACGTCTACCAGCAGAGTACCCTTGCCAACTGTCAGCACGTTTACGATTCTGCCGCTCTCAACCGTTTCCGGACACCACGAGAAGCTCTCGCCGTCAGCGCAGTTTGCGCTCAGCCTGATGTTTCTAACATCGTCCTCGCTGTCGCCGGTGTTGATTATGATTGTAGCCGCATTTATCTGGTTGCCCGTGGAATAGATGCCGCCGATAACGCAGTCGTCGTTTATTTCAATTGTATAAACCGGGTTCTCATAGCCGAGGTCGAAATGCAGATCCACAACCTTAAGATCGCCGTTCGACTCGGTGAGGAAGTCGCTCGTGTCGATATTCCACTTGGGATAGGTAGAACCGCCTATCGCCGTGTTAAGCATGCTTGTTATCTCGTCGGAGGAATAGGTGTACTTCTCGTCGGTTTCGAGAATGCCGCTCCATGTGCCGTTCTTCTTTAATTCCTCCTTGACAGCCTGTAAGCCTTCCGCTCCGCCTTGCCAGCCCTTGCCGTTCATGTGAGGCGTAACGCCGTCAAGCACCTTTACATCTCCGTCAATATAGAACTTGCCCTGACCGTTCTGGTCGGTGGTGTTCCAGTTGCTGTTGATGATGATAAGGTCGCCCGCCACATAAACGTTGCCGTAAATCGTGCATGAGCCGAGGTAGAAATCGCCGAGAACGTACACATCGGTATACTTTCCGGCAGCTCCTATCTGGAACTGACCTGTTGTGGACATCTCAAAATCGCCGCCGACAACAAGCAGACCGTGCTCGTTGTCCTCCGCCTTGGAATTCTGCCCGTTCTGACCGCCGAGGTCGAACGTATTCGGCTGCGACTTGATATACATATTGTTGCCGACATACCACTCGCCCGGCTCGGAGAGATGAACGGGATTTGCGCTCGCATGGTCGAATACCACAGAGCCTGCCGCCACCAAATCCGTATCGATTGTGAGCGCCGAGCTGTCGTAGTTCTTGGGCTTTGTGAACATGGAGTATTCGGCGTCGAAATACATCTTGGAAGTGAATGTACCGCCGCCCGCAATTACGTCGTTGGGAATATATCCCGTAGCCGTGAAAAATCTGTCAATATCGCTGGGATCGGGATCCTCGGGATCTTTGGTTCTGATATAGGTGTGCGTTGTTTCAACCACGCCGTTCTCGGAAACGGTAACGGCAAGGTCATACACATACCACTTGGTATTGCTTATGGTTTCGTCCTGAAGCCTTGTGATATCGACCGTGTAGCCGCCGAGGTCTGTGTCAAGCTCGGTTCCGGTGTCCGAGAGAGAAGCAAAGCTGTTGCCGTTGGTGGTAATGGACTGTCCTACGTTAAGATCCAACACCTTTACCACAAGATCCTTCTTCTGGTTCTTTGAATCGCAGATGTAGCCCTTCATAATGTCCGCAATAGAAGTAGACGAAACATACGCCTGCTCCTGATTGAACGTGGCGTACTGCACCTTACCGGAGGACACCACAGACATATACATCGCCGTGACCAGCACCACCAGAGCCGCCATTGTGCTGACGACCATGAACAGTGCGCTGCCGCAGGGGGCTATATATTTTCTCAATGCGTGTTTCATTTTTGATTACCTCCAATGCATTTCACGCAAGACCGCCCGGACTCCGCCGACACACCCCGTGCGGTGCGGAGCCGGGGAAAGTTACATCAAAACGCCCGAACTCAGCCGTTGAGCATCTTGTCCTGTTCAGCCAGCGTATCGGTAGGATCCTGCATACGCTCAAGGCTGTACATTGTAAGGGTCAGCTCAGCGGAATAAATATCGTCGTCGCCGATATCCATCAGCTTGTCTGCCGTGCTGTTGCCGGTGGTTGTGACGGTGTTCTCGCCGTCTGTGCCGGTTGTTGCAGTGGTTGTCGATGTCGTGTCAAGACCCAACATAGCCTTGATCTCGTCCTTTGTCGGGGCAGTCTTTCCGTTTGCCTTTGCAAGGGCGGCAAGAGCGTCATAGTTCAGGTCAAGCTCCATATCGTCGACGATCTCGTCGTACTTCTGCTGGATTTCGCTGTACTCGATTTTTATGCCGCTGGTGAGCTTGATAGCCTTTCTGACGCCGTCTACCTCGTAGTCGTTGATTGTGTCTATGAATTTCAGCAGGTCATCAGGCTCGAGAGTGGTGACTGTGAAAGAAACGCTGATAGAGCCTACCGCCTCGGTGTTGGAGAGAGCCTCTTGGAGAATGGCGGTTCTCTGCGCCTCCTCGCTGTCGCCCTCGGAAGAAGAGTTGCCCTGTGCGAACGACTTCAGATCATAGGTGATCTCGCTTTCGGTGTTGAAGGTTACGCCAAGCTCGGAAACTCCCGCAGAATTGATGGTGAGGGAGTCAACGGAGCAGTTCACGCCGTTATCCTTGCAGTACTGAATGAAAGCACGGATCTGGTTGTCCGCCTCATAGGGCTTCATTTCCTCGAAGAACATGTCGGCGATATTCTGACCGTCCTCATATGCCGCAAGAACGTCCTGACCGAGCTGCTCTCTTGTGTTCGCCCTGTTCTGAGCCTCCGTCAGCTCCTTCTGCTTTTCGGCAAGCTGGGTGTTCGATGTGGCGATATTCTGGAACTGGGGTACGATGAAAAGGAAAATGCCAAGTCCGAGAATTATGATGACAGCGATGACAAGCACCGCTATTCTTTCCTGTTTGCTGAGTCTCATTATTCTGTTACCTCCTCGTCATTGCTGTCGTCCGCATTCAGATCAAGGCTGACGGAGGTCGCATGTTCCTCGTCAGAGCCGGGTCTGAGGTTCATTGACACCTCGAAAGTGAATATGGTGTCGTACTTTGTTTCTCCGGTTTGCAGCTCAAGATATTTGGTAACTTTAGATGAGTTGGTTTTCTCAAATCCGGTGTATGTTATGTTCTGGAAATACGGGTCGCCGTACTGCGTCTTTACCTCGTTTGTCAGCTTCTCGACATAGGCTGCGGGTATTGATGTCGGGTCGCCGTTACTCTGTCCCATGAACTTGATGGTGATGCTTGAGGTTGACATATCTATGCTCTGGATATCGAGATCGGCGTTCAGCTCGGACTTTATAGCCTCGATAGGCTCCTTTGCCTTTTCGATGACATAGGTCTGTATCTTCGGCGAATAGTTGAACAGCGTGGATGTATCTCCGGCATTTGCAATGTACGACTGGAAACCGGACAGCATGCTCTCTCTTGCGCTGACCACGTTGAGCTCGTTCTGGAGCGCCGGAGCGTTTATTCTCTCCTGAATATCAGTTACCTGGCTCTTGATGGAGCCGTCAACGGCGGTAAGACCGATGGTGATGGCGCCCACAAGCACGACTGCGCCCACGCATACTCCGGCAAGAGCCAGCAGGTAGCCGTTCATGCCCTTTGATTCCTTGGCGGAGGTAGCCTCCAGCAGGTTGATGTGCTCCAAATCCCTGTTTCTTCTGTAAATAGCGCCGATAGCGTTGGCGTACTTGGTGAAGTCTATCTCCGTCATGGTGATGACGGTGGTGGGAGCCGCAAGCACATGCACCGGAACGTTAAACGAGGAAATGGCGTTGGACAGCTCTATGAAGTTGCCCGTGTCGCCGTAGAACATGATCTCCTTCAGCGGCTTCGCGCCCTTGCGGCTCTTGATGAACTGAATCATTCTGAACAGGTTGTCGTAAACCGCGCGTACAACGTAGTCGGGGGCATTGTCGTAATCGCCCGGATCTATGTTGAAGTAACGGGAGAACACGATCTGGTTGTCCTCGTACAGGTTCATGTTAAGGAAGCCCTTGTCTATCTGAATGAGGAGCATCGGCATTCTTTCAGACATCTTGGGTGTATTGGTGATAAGGCGGGTAACGGAGTTGTTGGAGATATTTACCGCCTTGAGCGCCAGACCGATATGGCTGAAAAGCCTTACATATCCGTCAACCAATCTCTGCGGACATGCGGTCGCAATGATCTTTATCAGCTTGTTCTTCTCCTCGTCCTCGGTTTCGCCCGCAATGGTGTAGGAGATGTTGAACTCGTTGTTTACGCCGATATTCGACTGGATCATCGCCTCGATGGCGGCGGTGTTCTTCAGGTTCTTGGGCTTGGGGAGCAGCATTTCCTTGTATACAATGGAGCTGGAGGTAATGGACACGATAGCGTCCTTCTCCGTGATGCCCTTTGTCTTGATGATATCGTTCAGCTCGGCGGCCACCATAGGCACGTCGGTGATGTAGCCGTTGGAAACCATGCCAAGGGTAAGCTCACGCATATCCGCGTCCTGCACTCTGATCTTGTTTCCGCTGTGTATGCCCCTGACCAGCTTGATTTGTCTGTCGGTAATATCGATTGAAAGCATATTTTCACCTCATAATTAAAGTTGTAATATTGTATCCGCGCGAGCGAATTATGCGGCGCTTGTCATGCCGCCGTAGAGCATCGGGAATATAGCCGCCAGTACAAGACCGATAGCGATACCCATGATGATAATCATGAGAGGCTCCAGCATTCCGACCAGCTTTGTGATAGCGGCGTCGCCCTCTTCCTCGTAGTAGTCCGCCGCCTTTGCAAGAATTGTGTCCAGCGTACCGGACTCCTCGCCGACGTAGATTATTGAGGTGAACATGCCCTCGAATATGCCTGTCTTTTCAACAGCCTTTGACATGCTCTCGCCGAGCTTGATATTGTCCACTACCTCCTCGAACCTCTTGTTGACGTAGGAATTGCCGAGTACGGAAACGGACTTTTCAATACAGTCTACCATCTGAAGACCCGCTGCATAAAGGTTGGACATGTTTCTTGCAAAGCGCCCGGTGTAGACGGTCGAGATAAGCTTTCCCACCTTCGGTATTTTGAGGACAAGCTCGTCCATCTTGAGCTTTATGGCAGGTGTTCTTCTTGCTACCCAGAAAGCCAAAATAATGGCAACGATAACTATAACATATATATACCAGTAATTGATAAGCGAATCGGAGAACGCCATCATCGCCGCAGACAGCGGTGTAATATCCTCCGGATCCATCATGTCCGCAAACGTCGGCAGGATCATGGTGAACATGAGGATAACTACCGCCAAAGCCAGTATAAGCAGAATGATAGGATAAACCATTGCGCTCTTGACCTTGTTGTTTGTCTTGTTGGCATTTGCGAAGTGGTCGGATACTCTGACAAGGATTTGGTCAAGGGTACCTGAGGATTCACCGGCTGCGACCATGCTGACAAACAGATCCGGGAAAACACCCGGCTTCGACTCGAGCACCTCCGAGAAAGATTTACCTTTCTGAACCTCCTCGTAGATATCCAGCAGCACACGCTTTGCCTTGGGCTTTTCCTGCTGCTCCTGCAATATGTAGAGCGCTCTTACAAGAGAAAGTCCCGCCGAGGTCATCGACGCAAGCTGTCGGCTTATGAACGACACCTCTTTTGTTTTGAACCTGTACTTTACGTCCGCAGCGTCGTTTGCGCCGAGATCA
>CAYRLM010000065.1:0-11061 GCA_964425035.1 uncultured Ruminococcus sp. | reverse complement strand
GAAGAACACGGCATATAATTTCAAAGACAATAAATCCGAACGGGTAAACGAAATTCTGGGGAAGTATCGCAATAAATCCTTCGCCAAAAAGGCGAAAACGTAATTGGGGATTAAGACGGATATTGCGTTTCCCTCTTAATATTTCGGTTAAACGATTATAGTATATTTATTGCTTACATAAAAATGCCAACGGGTTAGTATACGCTAATGTGCGGTGCTGTCTTAAATAGCGTAATATGACGACGTATTTGATTAAACGGAGCAGGCTGTTTTCTCAGACGGAGGGTAAATATATGATTAACAAAAAATTAAAGCTGTCGGTTTTGTGCGGTATTCTCGGCTGCCTTTGCTTTGGCAGCGGTGACTGGCTTATGATGTACGGCGATACGACATTTTCCGGCTCTGTTTATTGGCTGACAACGGGTGTTGCGAACATTGCTCCGTGGAGAAATTCATTGGCTATGTTCCTTGCATTTCCGGGAATAATTCTGTACGGAATTGCTCTCTTTGCCATACAACAATACATAAAAGAGCACAAGCAGCGCACGATTTATCACTACCTGACCGCCTTTGGATTAACACCGTGGCTGTGTCTGCATTTGTTTTATATTATGATTTTGTATTTGTTTGCATGGATGAACGGAAACGGTTTTGAACAAGCTGCAAATTTCACGGCCGAAGCGTTGTACGGGCATTTTTCGTGGGTCGTGGTCATAAGCGAGATTATGATGATGCCGCCCTTTATTTACTGGTTTATTCTTGTTGTGACGGGCAAATGCAAAATGCCGAAAATAATGGCTGCGGCCAATCCGCTTATTATATATGCGGTTTTGTACTCGGTCAGCCTATTGCTTCCCGATAACGCATTCAGAATCGGATTTACCAATGGGCTGATGAGCGAAAGTATGATTATCTGGTTTCTGACATTTTTGATATGCGGTAATTCCGATGCGAAAAGAGGATAATTCCCATGAAAAAAATAAAACCGCAAATCAGATGAAAACCGCAGTGCAGACGATTTTGCCGAGAATTGCGCTTTATTACGAACTTCTAAAGGAAAACGACAAGGACAAAACCGAAAAAATTATGCGTAAATATATGCTTGAAATTGTAAGCAAAAAGAAGCATAATGTGACGGCAAAAATGGAAAAAGCACCGTTCTTTTATGATATTTACAGCAGGATTTTTCTTAAAATAATGCGTACAACCGACTTGCAGAAAAGTACTCGGAATTCCGGCAAGGATTTTTATGATATAACAATAACAAGATGCTTATGGCACAATCTTTGTGTTGAAAACGGCTGTGAGGAGCTTTGCGAGCTGTTTTGCGATGTGGACGATATAACATACGGCGGATTGAAAAAGATTGGTTTTTCGCGAATGCAGACGTTAGGTTACGGCGGAAGCTGCTGCTATTTTCATTTTTTCAGAAAATAAAGGTGAACTTAAGGCAAAATACGATGTGATAAAGGTACGGCTTGTTAGCTTTGGAAAATGACAGAATATTTATCGGAGTTGATGTGAAATGTATGAAGAAAAAGAGGTAATACTCGGCGGCAAAAAACAGGTTATCGCATTGGAGGGCAGGGACGACGGTGCGGTAATGATAATGCTTCACGGCGGCCCGTGGGGGCCTGTTATTTACGGTCACGCTTACAGAGGTTATTATCCTGCGCTTTACGAAAATGCGGGAATTGTCTGGTGGGATCAATACGGCTGCGGCAGAAATCATTCCGACGATATTCCGAAAGATATTGTGGTGGAGGATTTTGCAAAAATGGCTGTGGATTTGGTCGAAGCAGTGCATGAAATGTTCCCGAATCGCAAGCTGATATTAAACGGAAATTCTTTCGGCTCGTATCTTGCTTTGTATGCGGCGCATGAAAAGCCCCGGCTTGTAAACGGCGTAATCTGCCTCGGCCCGATTCTCGATATGCAGCAGGCTATGATAAATTTTGAGGAAGCCGCTAAATCGCATTATACCGCCAAAGAAAGTAAAATGGTCGAAAATCTCCGCAAGCAGAAGGACATAAAGTTCTTTATGCTTGTTGCCGGCAAACTTGCGGAGAAATATACGAACTGCGCTCATTACAAAGGCAGAGAAGCTCACGATTCAATGACTCCTAAATGGATTTTGCGGCTTCTGACATCAAAAGACCTAAGCACGAAGGATTTCATTGCGACCATGAAAATGTCATCCACTCCCGGCAAGGATTACGACGCTTTGTGGAACAGCCTGTTGGATATTGACCTCAGACAAATGCTGAGTGAAATGAAATCAATGCCCATGCTTTTCCTGCAGGGCTCGGAGGAACTGTATGTGCTGCCGCAGGTATTGGAGAAATTATCGGAGGAAATGCCTAATATTAAGTACATAAAGTATAATCATTGCGGACATATACCTACGGCAGAGAGCTTTCCGCAAATGCTTGGCGAATCGGTGAGATTTGCTTTGGAGTGCTGAAAAGGGTATATTCAAGCGACGGAGAGGTATCTCTGATCACACTCGTTTTATATCCGTGACTATGAAAATACTCCAAAACTTCAATCGTTTCAGGAAACAGGGACTCGGTGTCTATATTATACCATGACCGCAAGGGAATGGTATAATTGTCCGATACGCACGGAGCAAATCTTTGATTTGCGTATGTGCGAGGACTTTTGATATATAATAAACGCCCTGCGTTTATTATACCACCATTCCCACCGCCCGTCAAGCGCATTTGCGTGCCGAGGCGCTTCTTGCTTTCGGCTTTTCTCTTTTGTCAGAGAAAATCTCTGCAACGGCTGCACAAAAGCGGCTCCGCAAACCTATTATCGGTTTGCGGAGCGTTTTTGGTTATAGGAAATCTGTGAAGCGGTTTTGTGCGGTCGTTTCTAACATACCGTGAAAATCCGCTGCGCTTACACAGCCTCAATCTCTGTGATATGAGCCTGATAATCCCACGTCAGGTTATTTTCGTTGCGTATGAAAACATTATCCGCAGCCACCTTGACTTCAATGAATGAGCCGTCCTCCGGCAAAATATCCAAATTCAGCTCGGAATAATCATCGGAATTTCCCAGACGAATAGCCTGACCGTATTCGCTGTACCATGAAACATCGTTGTATGTCCCGAAATTCAGCTTTTCATTTCCGCTTTCGTCCTGTGAATAGTTCATAATCGGAAGCTTACAGCTGTCCGAATCGGGTATAAAAAGAATATCGTGAGTGTAAATCCCGCTGTCATAATCGTCCTCGGCAGCAATACGGCATATTCCGGTGAGCGTCAGTTCCCCCATCGAAACCGGCGGTGCCGCCGTTAAAATACTTCGGTGACGAATCGGACAGATAATAAACAAACGATGTTGTACATTCCTTGAGCGTCAGATCTCCGATTTTATCACCGATATCGTACCGCTTATATTCATGCGTGACGCTTTCCGTAAACGTTTCATCGTCCGTCTCGCTTTCGTTGAATAAATCGGGGTTCTCAATGCTGTTGCCGGATATTCCGAGCGGTTCGGCAAGATAAACGTAATCATTGCAGGCAACGTAATTCCAATTGTCGGCGGTCAGCTCGGATATGAGTATCTCTTTGTCGTCTGTTCCATTGGCAACGGCATTTGACAGATCCGGCTTTTCGTCAGAGGGAGTTTCAAACTTCGCCGCAATTTCGTTGTCGATTGTCGGAACCTCGTCCTGCCCGGTTTCATCGGTGGCGCTTTGGTCATGCGAACCATCCTCCGTGCTGACCTGCGCACTTGTGGAAGCCGAAGTGCTTTCGGTCTTGACAGGTTGAGGCGAAATTGCGGCGCCTGCCGTTGCTCGGACGCTGTTGCTGGCGCAGCCGCTGAGGGTACAGAGCATAGCGGCAAACGCTATAAATGAAAGTGACTTTTTCATAAAAACCTCCTTGATTGCATTGATTTCATGGCTTTTTCAATAATAATAACAAACAATAAGAGCCAAAGGTTACAGCCTTTCTGTCATCAGCTTCATTTTTGTGCAATACGTCAGTAAATACTGCATGATTTTGTCGATGTTGCCGCTTTATGAAAATAATAACAACCGCTCCCCCAAAAAGGAACGGTCATTCAAATTATAATGTATCTGCGCAGACTTATTGCAGACAGCCCGGTTATTTTTGCGGTATTTGTTTTGCTGTCGTAAATCACCCACCGTCTGCGTTCGGTGAGTTAAGGCAACACCGCATGATTATTGTCGTGCGGTGTTCATAAATTACTTTCGTTGTTTTATGTCTTTATTGTATCGTTATAAACCGAAATAAAAATGGGAGAAATGTGTGGATTAAATGAGAAGTTATACGACACGCCCCGCATGAAACGAAATGTTGTATCAAATCAAGCCATGACTGCCTGTTTTTGTGAGAAAAACTTATTGACAAATCCAATACAATAATGTAGAATAAAGATATATATCCGCTTAATCGTTAATAAAGCAATTATATAAGGCAGATTGGGCTGCGGCGCTTAATATGACGCTGCGGCGGAGAAAAGGGGTGTTTTTATTGTCTAGGCTGCATTCGATACATCTTCCGCATTTCAGCGGTTCGGCAGAGCAGCTCACCAGAAAAGTCCCTGTTCCCGAGGAGGTCACCATAAGCATGGCGCAGCATATCGGCGCACCGTGCGAGCCTCTGGTGAAGGTCGGGGACAGAGTGCTGGTCGGTCAGAAGATAGGCGACGCCGACGCATTCATGTCAGCGCCGGTGCATTCCTCCGTGAGCGGCGAGGTCATTCGGATAAAGGATGTCATGAACGTAGGCGGCAGGCTGTGCAAGACTGTCACCATAAAGTCCGACAACCGCATGGAGGTATGTCCCGACGTAAAGCCGCCGAAAATAGAGAGCCGAGAGGACTTCCTCAGGGCTGTGAGGGAGAGCGGCGCAATCGGTCTTGGAGGTGCGGGCTTTCCCACGCATGTGAAGCTTGCATACGACCGCACGAAGGTAAACATAGAGTATCTGCTGATAAACGCAGCGGAGTGCGAGCCTTACATAACCTCGGATTACCGCGAGATAATGGAGAACGCCGACGCGGTAATCGGCGGTATAAAGCTGGTGCTGAAATGGCTTGAGATACCCGGCGCCGTTATCGGTATAGAGGCGGACAAGCCCGAGGCTGTTTCAAAGCTGACCAAGCTCACCGCCGCCATTCCCGAAATAACCGTGAAAAAGCTCCCGAGCTGCTATCCGCAGGGCGCAGAAAAGGTGCTGGTGCATAATCTCACCGGACGTACGGTCGGCGAGGGAATGCTCCCGTCAGACTGCGGCTGCGTAGTTATGAACGTGTCCACCGCCGGCTTTATCCACAGCTATATCCGCACAGGAATGCCGCTGATAAAGCGCCGTATCACCGTTGACGGAAATATAGTCAACACTCCCTGCAACTTCTTTGTCCCGGTGGGAACGCTGCTGCACAGCGTGGTCGGCTTCGCTTCTCTCAGGAAACAGCCGGATAAAATCGTGCTGGGCGGCCCGATGATGGGCATGTGCGCATTCGACCCGGACACGCCCCTCGGAAAGACGAACAATGCGGTGCTGCTTTTCAACGAAGCGCCCAAGTATGAGCCGTCGCCCTGTATACGCTGCGGCCGCTGCATTCGTGCCTGCTCGCTTAACCTCATGCCCACAGAGCTGGAGCATGCATACGATATGCGGGACGCCGAAGCGCTGAAAAAGCTGAGGGTAAATCTGTGCATGAACTGCGGCGCATGCAGCTTTATATGCCCCGCAAGGAGAAATCTCGCCGAAAAGAACCAGCTGGCAAAGGATTTCCTCAGACAGCAGGAAGCTGCAAAGAAAGAGAAGTGAGGTAGAATTATGAACAAACTCATCGTAGAACCGTCGCCTCATATCCGCAGCGCAATGTCCACCCAAAGGGTGATGCTGAACGTGATTATCGCCCTGCTGCCCGCACTTGCCGCCGCAACGATAATTTTCGGCATAAAGGCGCTGCTGCTGACCGTCATCTGCTGCGCCTGCTGCGTGCTGTTCGAGTGGCTGTTCTGCAAGGTAACCAAGAAGGAAAGCACGATACACGACCTGTCCGCCGTGGTTACGGGAATGCTGCTGGCATTCAACCTGCCGGTGGATTTGCCTGTGTATATGGCGGTGATAGGCTGCTTTGCCTCCATAGTTGTCGTAAAGATGCTGTTCGGCGGTATCGGGCAGAATTTTGCAAACCCTGCGATTACCGGACGAATTATTCTGATGCTGTCGTTTACCGCTTCTATGACCACATGGACGGCTCCGTTCTCCTACCTTGGCGGTGTTGACGCAGTGTCTGCGGCTACCCCTCTGGCGGCTGACGAGCTTCCCTCGCTGTCGGATATGTTCCTCGGCGTAAGGGGCGGCTGCCTTGGCGAAACCTGCGTTGCCGCACTTTTGCTGGGCGGAATTTACCTCTGCCTCAGAAAGCTCATCACGCCGACCGCACCGCTCGCCTTTATCGGCACCGTCGGAGTGCTTACGCTGCTTTACAGCGGCTTTGACGCGACATACACGCTGTATCAGCTGATGTCGGGCGGTCTGTTTCTGGGGGCGATTTTCATGGCGACAGATTACTCCACCACTCCTCTGACGCAGAAGGGAAAGCTGATATTCGGCGTAGGCTGCGGTATTTTCACGTTCCTGATAAGACAGTTCGCAAGCCTGCCGGAGGGCGTTTCCTATTCGATACTGCTGATGAACATTCTGACGCCCTACATCGACAGGATAACCGTGCCAAATCCCTTGGGCGCAAAGAAAGAGCCGAAGGAGGTCAAGCAGAAATGAGCATTTCACCCAGACCTGCGCTGACCCTTGCCGCTGTTGTGGCAATAATTTCAGCGCTCATAATAATCATGTACAACGTGACCTACGTTGACACCTCAGGCATTCTCACCGACAAGCAATCCGCCGCAGCGATAGCGATATACGGCGGCAGCAGCGAGGATTACACGGTGGTTCCCTCCGAGATAAAGGACGGCAGCGGCAGCGTGACAGGCGGCTGGACAAAAGCACTGGAGGGCTTTGAGGACATCGACCGCATAATAAAGATTATCGAGAAGAACGACGGCAGCCTTGCTTTCGACATCAAGTCAAAGGGCTACAAGGACGGCTTCGACATACTTGTCGGCGTAAAGGACGGAAGCGTAGCCGGAGTGGCGGTGGTATCCGTCGGCGAGGAAACTCCGGGTCTTGGCACAAAGACCAACGACCCAGAATTTCTGAGCAAATTCGAGGGTATTTCCGACGAGGCGGTCATCGTTAAATCCGCTCCGTCAGCGGATAACGAGGTTCAGGCAGTCACCTCGGCGACATTCTCGTCAAAGGGTGTGGCAAAGGCGGTAAATATTGCGCTTGCGGCTTATGAAATGTACACGGGAGGTGAGCGGGAGTGAGCTACATGAAGGAATTCACAAAGGGACTGCTCAAGGAGAACCCGACGCTGGTAACTCTGCTGGGCATGTGTCCTACGCTGGCTATCACCACTATGGCTTCAAATGCGATAGGAATGGGCGCTGCCGCCACATTCGTGCTTATCTGCTCGAATGTCGTCATATCGCTGATACGCAAATTTATCCCCGGTCAGGTGCGCTTGCCCTCGTTTATTGTGATTATCGCAGGCTTTGTCACTCTGGTTGGCTTTGTGATGCAGGCGTATATGCCGGCGCTTTATGACGCACTCGGCATTTATCTTCCGCTCATCACCGTAAACTGCATAATCCTCGGCAGAGCCGAGATGTTCGCAAGCAAGAACAACGTGCTTGCCTCCGCACTGGACGGCGCAGGAATGGGCATAGGCTTCACTCTGGCGCTGCTGGCTGTGGGTTCCGTGCGCGAGATACTCGGCGGCGGCACATGGTTCGGCATTCAGATTATACCAGAGGGAACGATACAGCCTATGACGCTGTTTATTCTTCCGGCAGGCGGATTTTTCGTGCTGGGCTGCGTTATAGCGCTTGTCAACAAGCTTTCCGACAGAAAGCCGAAGGACGTGACAGGCTGCGCCGCATGCGGCGGCTGCGAGGCATGCGGAGGCTGTCCCTCCGGCGATGAAAAGGAGGAGAAGTAAATGGAGCTTGCAAAAAGCATGATGATAATTCTCCTGACAGGCATTCTGACCGATAACTTCGTCCTGTCGAAGTTCATGGGTATCTGCCCGTTTCTGGGAGTTTCCAAAAATCCCTCCGGCTCACTGGGCATGGGTCTTGCCGTCACATTCGTAATGGCTGGAGCGACCGCAGTCACATATCCGCTGTATCATTCGTTCCTTGTTCCGATGAACCTGACGTATCTCAACACGATACTGTTCATACTTATCATTGCGCTGTTCGTTCAGCTGCTGGAGATGTTTTTGAAGAGATATATCCCGGCGCTGTACAAGTCGCTGGGCGTGTACCTTCCGCTCATCACCACCAACTGCGCCGTGCTCGGCGTAACTCTGCTGAATATCGACAGCAATTACAGTTTCGGCGAGTCCATGGTCAACGCTGTCGGCGGCGGTCTGGGCTTCCTGCTGGCAATGCTGATATTCTCCGGCGTAAGGGGCAGGCTGGAGCGCTGCAATGTCCCGAAGGCGTTTCAGGGTATGCCCATAACGCTGGTGGCAGCTTCTATCGTGTCGCTTTCGTTCCTTGGCTTTGGCGGAATAGTTGACGGGATATTCGGAGGTTGATCATGGATAATGTATTTATGGGCGTTATTCTGCCGGTGCTGATATTCACGGTGATAGGCGGCGCTGCCGGAGTGCTGCTGACGATAGGCTCGAAGCTGTTCTTCGTCAAGACCGACGAAACGGTGTCGCAGATAGTTGAAGCGCTGCCGAACGCGAACTGCGGCGCATGCGGATTTTCCGGCTGCGAGGGCTATGCAAATGCCGTTGCAAAGGGAGAAGCTCCCACCAACCGCTGCAAGCCCGGCGGAGCTGCCGCAGCCGAAAAAATTGCGGCGATAATGGGCAGCGAGGTTATGGAAACCGTAAGAGAAGCCGCATTTGTGCGCTGCAACGGCTGCGAGGGTGCCGTTGAGGATCGCTTTGAGTTTGCCGGAACGCCGAGCTGCGCCGCTGTCGAGCGCTTCTACAACGGAAAAAAGATGTGCCGCACCGGCTGCGACGGTTACGGCGACTGCGCCGCAGTGTGCGAGCATGACGCTATCTCGATAGTGAACGGCGTTGCGGTTGTGGATACCGAAAAGTGCGGCGCATGCGGAAAGTGCGCCGCCGTATGTCCCAATCATCTGATAGTCATTCGCCCTGTGGAATATCCCTACGAGGTGCGCTGCTCCTCCAAGGACAGCGCAAAGGACACCCGTGCGATATGCAGGAACGGCTGCCTCGGCTGCCGTATGTGCGAGAAAAAATGTCCGTCAGGCGCCATAACCGTGACGGATAACCACGCTTCAATCAATTATGAGTGCTGCACGGGCTGCGGCGTGTGCGCACAGGTATGTCCGGCAAAGTGCATCGTTACGACGGTGGCGGCACCGTCTGCCCCGTCGAACCAACAAGCCTGACGGCGAAAGGAGTTCCCAATGGAGAGCATTATTTCTGAGGACGTAAGATTTCACCTGAGAACGAGAAAGGGCGACATCGGGCGGTATGTGATACTTCCCGGCGACCCCGGGCGTGTGCCGAAAATCGCCGCAAAGCTTGACAATGCACGGCTGATTGCCAGCAACCGCGAATATACCACCTACACGGGGTATCTCGACGGAGAGCCGGTGAGCGTATGCTCGACGGGCATAGGCGGCCCGTCTGCGGCTATTGCGGTGGAGGAGCTGATACAGTGCGGCGCCGATACCTTTATCCGTGTGGGAACAAGCGGCGGCATAGACCTAAAGGTGGTGGGCGGCGACCTGCTTATAGCGAGTGCGGCGATACGCAGCGAGGGAACAAGCCACGAATATATCCCGGACGACTATCCGGCAGTGGCTGATTTCGAGGTGGTCAGCGCACTGAAGGCTTCCGCCGACGAGCTTTCCACGGACGAGGACGGTAACCGTGCGCATGTCGGCGTGGTACATTCCAAGGATAATTTTTACGGCGAGATAGACCCCAAGAATACCGCAGTGCCCGAGAAGCTTTGCAGCGCATGGGAGGGCTATCTGAAATGCGGCTGCCTTACCTCCGAGATGGAGGCTGCGGCGATATTCTCGGTAGCCCTGCTCAGGAGAGTGCGGGCAGGTGCGGTGCTTACCGCATTGTGGAATGTCGAGCGTACAAATGCGGGGCTTCCCGACAAGCGCTGCGACAGCAGCGAACGGGCTATAAACTGCGCCGTGGGCGCTATACGCAGACTTATCGCAGCAGACAGAAAGGGAAACAAATAATGGCATTCGGCACAATACTCCTTGACCTTGACGGAACTATCACCGACCCGTATACGGGCATAATCAACGGCGTTGTATACGCATATGAGAAGCTCGGTCTGGAGGTGCCGCCGAGGGAAGGCTTGAGCAGCTTCATAGGGCCGCCGCTTATGGCGGAATTCACTCGGCGGGGACTTCCGGAGGAGCAGGCGAGAGAAGCTGTAAGGCTTTATCGGGAATATTACGGTGTGACAGGGCTTTTTGAGAACCGGCTTCTTCCGGGAACGGAAGAGCTTTTGCAGCGGCTGAAGCGGTTAGGCAGGCGTGTGTGCCTTGCGACCTCCAAGCCGGAGGAATTCAGCGTGCGTATTCTGGAGAAATTCGGCGTTCTGGGGTACTTTGACTTCATCGGTGCGGCGACGATGGACGGCAGCCGCACAAGCAAGGCGGAGGTCATACGGTTTGTCCTGAGCTCCACCGGCGCAAAGCCGGAGGAATGCCTGATGGTCGGCGACAGAATGCACGACATTATCGGTGCGCATGAAGTCGGAATAAAGTGCGCTGCGGTGCTGGTAGGCTTCGGCAGCCGCGAGGAGTTTGCGGAGTACGGTGCGGATTTCGTGTGCGAAACTCTTGCAGATGTGGCTGAGCTGGCAGAAAATTCATAAGGCAACAGCCGTTAATTGTGCGGTGCTGACATAATAATTAAGGGGACGATGTTTTGCTTTCGTCCCCTGTTATTTTATTGATGAAGCGTTTCCTT
>CAYRLM010000064.1:0-11098 GCA_964425035.1 uncultured Ruminococcus sp. | reverse complement strand
TTAAGCGGCTTATCGACAAGGGCTACAAGGTGGCGATATGCGAGCAGCTGACCGACCCGGCGGCGTCAAAGGGGCTTGTCGAGCGTGACGTTATAAGGCTGGTGACTGCCGGAACCGTCATTGAGGCAAGTATGCTCAATGAGGACAGCAACAACTACATCGCCTGCATATACCCCGACGGGGAGGGAAACGCTGCGCTTGCGTTCGCGGATATTTCCACCGGAGAGGTGCATGTGTTCCTGAAGTCCGGCAAAAATCTCGAACAGGAGGTCATATCCGAGCTGTCAAGGTTCAGCCCGGTGGAGCTGCTCATAAATCGGGGCTTTCTTGACATGAAGGAGGTTCACTCATTCGTGTGCGACAGACTGAAGAGATGTCTGTGCGAAATGCTGGACGACGACAGCTTCGACGACTCGGATATGAGCAGGATAACCGACCAGTTCGAGAGCGGCGCAGAGCTTGGCATTTCCGATATGCCGCAGGTGAGGAAGGCGCTGTGCGCAATGTTCCGATATTTCGGCGAAACGCAGAAGGCTACCGTGAAGCGCTTTGTGTCGCTGACGGTGCATTCCGACGGCGAATTTATGGGGCTGAACCTCACCGCCAGAAGAAATCTTGAGCTTACCGAAACCATGCGCACAAAGGAAAAAAGAGGCTCGCTGCTGTGGGTTCTGGACAAGACTGTCACCGCCATGGGCAGGCGCAAGCTGAGGACATGGCTGGAGCAGCCGCTTATCGACCCCGCAAAAATACTCAGACGGCTTGACGCAGTGGAGGCGCTGACAAAGGACGCCGCTTCGCTGTATGATATCTGCGCCGCACTTGACGGGATATACGACCTTGAGCGGCTGATGACGAGGGTAATGTACAAGTCCGCCTCGCCGAGGGATATTTATTCGCTTGGGCAGACCTGCGCACGTCTGCCGGAGCTGAAGCGCTGTATTTCAAGGGTGAAGTCGCCGCTTATCGAAAAGCTTAACGGCGAGATAGACGAGCTGAACGACATCTCCTCGCTGGTGGAGAACGCCATTGTTGACGAACCTCCGCTGACCATGAAGGACGGCGGCGTGATAAAGGACGGCTTCAACGAGGATATCGACCGTCTGCGCAAAATCACGGGCGGCGGAAAGGATATCCTGACCGAGATAGAGGAGCGTGAGCGTGCAGCCACCGGTATACGCACCCTCAAAGTGGGCTACAATCGGGTCTTTGGGTACTACATCGAGGTGTCGAAGGGACAGCTCGACCTTGTTCCAGCACATTATATCCGCAAGCAGACCCTCACCACGGGAGAGCGCTACATAACCGACGAGCTGAAAAAGGTGGAGTCGGAGATACTGGGCGCAAACGACAGAATACTGGCGCTGGAACAGGCAATTTTCGGCGAGGTGCGGGATTTTATCGGCACTCGTCTGGAAGCGGTTCAGGCGGCTGCGGCTGCGGTGGCTGCGGTGGACGTGCTGTGCAGCTATGCGCAGGTTTCCGTCGAGAACGGCTATGTCAAGCCGGAGATAACCCTCGACAGCGTTATTGAAATACGCGACGGCAGACACCCCGTGATAGAGAAGGTGCTGACCGACCGTCCGTTCACCCCCAACGACGCATATCTGGACACGAGCGGCAGCAGGCTTATAATGATTACGGGGCCGAATATGTCCGGCAAATCCACCTTCATGCGCCAAACTGCGATAATCGTTCTTATGGCGCAGATTGGCTGCTTCGTTCCGGCGGCGTATGCCAAGATAGGCGTTGTGGACAAGATATTCACAAGAGTGGGCGCTTCCGACGAC
This sequence comes from uncultured Ruminococcus sp., assembly GCA_964425035.1. Classification (GTDB taxonomy): domain Bacteria; phylum Bacillota; class Clostridia; order Oscillospirales; family Ruminococcaceae; genus CAG-115. Next base: position 9,308 of record CAYRLM010000064.1, on the reverse strand, counting down.
CTGACCTCAGGGCAGTCCACGTTCATGGTTGAGATGAACGAGGTTGCGGATATTCTCAAAAACGCCACCAAAAAGAGCCTTGTCATTCTGGACGAGATAGGGCGGGGAACCTCCACGTTTGACGGAATTTCCATCGCAAAGGCGGTGGCGGAGTACATAAGCGGAAAAAATATCGGCTGCAAGACGATGTTCGCTACCCACTATCACGAGCTTATCTCTATGGAGAAAGAATACGACGGCATACGTAATTTCAGCGTGGCGGCGGTGAAGCGGGGCGACGAGCTGAAATTCCTGCACAAGATATGCGAGGGCGGCACCGACGACAGCTACGGCATAGAGGTGGCAAAGCTTGCGGGACTTCCGCAGAAGGTGATAAGCCGCGCAAAGGAGGAACTGAAAGACCTTGAACTGCTTGGCAGACAGAAGCTTTCGGAAACCATAGAAAAGACTGCGGAACACCAGTTCAGCTTCAATGCCATAAACGAACAGAACGCCATAGCAAAGCTGCGTGCGGCGGATATCAACACGATGTCCCCGATGGACGCACTGATGTTCCTCAAGGATATCAAGGATACCCTCTGACCGAAAGACTGGAGAAACAATGCCAAAGATAAATCTTCTCGACAAAAGCGTATACGAGCTTATCGCCGCAGGCGAGGTGATAGAGCGCCCCTCCTCTGTGATAAAGGAGCTTGCGGAAAATTCGATAGACGCAGGGGCAACCTCCGTCACCGTGGAGATAAAGCGGGGCGGAATAGCCTATCTGCGTGTGACGGACGACGGCTGCGGGATAGCCTACGAGGATATTCCGACGGCGTTCCTGCGTCATGCCACCAGCAAGGTATACACTCAGGACGACCTTGACAGCATAAATACGCTGGGCTTCCGAGGGGAAGCTCTCGCCTCGGTATGTGCGGTGAGCCGTGTGGAGCTTCTCACAAAGCAGCGTGAGGATAAGCTTGGCAGCCAGTACCGCATTGAGGGCGGCGAGCCGCTGGAATACGACCGTGCCGGCTGCCCGGACGGAACTACGATAATAATCCGAGATTTGTTCTTCAACACCCCCGCACGGCTGAAATTTCTCAAAAAGGACGTCACCGAGGGCAACTACTGCGCCGCCGTAATAGAAAAGCTGGCGCTGAGCCACCCGGGTATCTCGTTCAGATTTATCCGAGACGGGCGGCAGACGATGATGACAGGCGGCGACGGAGAGTATTACAGCGCCGTTTATGCGGTGTTTGGCAAGCAGTTCGCCGCAGGGCTTATCCCGGTGGAAAACGTGTATAGGGATACGGCGGTGACGGGGTTTGTGTCCTCGCCGCTGTTCACCCGTGCCAATCGTTCCATGCAGCATTTTTTCGTGAACGGCAGAAGCGTGAAAAGTCCGCTGTGCTGCGCAGCGCTGGAGGAGGCGTTCCGCAATACGATTATGGTGGGAAAGTTCCCGTCCTGCGTGCTGTGCGTGAACACCGACCCGTCGCAGGTGGACGCCAATATTCACCCGACCAAGACGGAGGTGCGCTTCACCAACGAAAAGACGGTGTTTGACGCAGTTTATTTTGCGGTGAAGAATGCGCTGATGGGCTACGACGAGAGCAGGGAAATAAAGCTCAGCCCCGCTCCGGCGCAGAGCGTCACAAATATTTCTCGGGCGGAAGCCGCCGAACCGCGGCGCACCGTATCCGCAGCGATTGCAGAAGAGCCGCCGAGGACTATGGCGATACCAAGCGGCAGGGACGCAGTGATATATCCGCAGGAAAAGACCGAGCCGACAAAATTCACGCTGCGGCAGGATTTGCCGTTTCGCATGAATACGTCTGTCCCGGCTGCGGAGCAGACGTTTATTCCGGAGCTTGCGCCGCAGAAGAAGCCCGAGCCGGAGGAACCTCCGCTGTCGGAGCTTCCGGGGTTTGCGTTCCTGAGCGGAAAATCCTTTGAGAAAAGGCCGAAACAGGAGCCGCAGGAGAACGCCGCCGCACTCCATACCGAATGCGAAAGGCAGCAGATCCGTGTGGTGGGAGAGCTTTTCAAGACATATATCGTATGCGAGAGCGATGAGGGAATGATACTTATAGACAAGCATGCGGCGCATGAGCGTGTGAATTTCGAGCGGCTGAAGGCAGGCTTTGACAGCTCCGCGCAGCTGCTGATACAGCCTGAGGAGGTATTTCTCACTCCGGAGGAATACAACGGAATGCAGGAGTATTCCGACAGGCTGGCAGCGGTGGGCATAATCATGGAATTTTCAGACGGAAAGGCTCGCATAACCGGGCTGCCGCAGATGCTGGACAGCGTGCCGCCCGCCGAGATAGCGGAATGCGTGGCAAAGCTGGTGGCGCAGGGGAATACAAACGCCGAGGGGGAGTTGTTTGACGATATGCTCCACACCGTGGCGTGCAAGGCTTCTATCCGAGGGAATGAGGATAACGACCTGCTGGAGCTTCAGGTGCTGGCGCAGGAGGTATTCAACAACCCGGATATCCGCTATTGTCCGCACGGCAGACCCGTGCTCACGCAGATATCAAGGAAGCAGATAGAGCGCTATTTCGGCAGAACCACCTGAGGAGGCAGAATTGAACAGTATCATCGTGGTAAGCGGCCCGACCGCTTCCGGCAAGACGGCGCTGGCGGTGGAGCTTGCGAAGAGGTACGGCGGCGAGGTGATTTCCGCCGACAGTATGCAGATTTACACCGATATGGACATTGCAAGCGCAAAGGCGTCGCCTGAGGAGCAGCAGGGGATACCTCATCATCTGATGGATTTTCTCGACCCGGCGGAAAGTTTCTCCGTTGCCGACTGGGTGAGAATGGCGGGAGAATGCGCCGACGATATTATATCCCGAGGCAGAATTCCTGTGATATGCGGCGGCACGGGGCTTTATATCTCATCGTTTGTGGATAATCTGCAATTTGACGAGGCGGAATGCGACTTCGAATTCCGTGAGGAAATGCGGCGGTTTGCTGCGGAAAACGGCGCCGCCGCACTGCTGGAAAAGCTTCGAGAGGTAGACCCCGAAACGGCTGCGGAGCTTCACGAAAACAATGTTTCCAGAGTGATACGGGCGCTGGAGGTATACAAGACCACGGGTCGCACGATAGCGCAGGCAAAGCGCAATTCCAGACGTACTCCCTCGCCGTACGGCTTCATTATGCTGACGCTGGACTTTGAGAACCGTGAACAGCTTCACGAGCGCATAAACCGCCGTGTAGACAAAATGCTGCTGAACGGGCTGGAGCGGGAGGCGAGAGCGTGTTTCGGGCAGCCCGACAGACCTACTGCGGCACAGGCGATAGGCTGCAAGGAGCTTTACCCCTATTTTCGCGGCGAAAGAACGTTGGACGAGTGCATTGAGGAACTGAAGCTTCGCACACGTCAGTATGCCAAGCGGCAGCTTACATGGTTCAGGCGCGACAGCAGGTTTCACAGGATAGTCATTCGTCCGGGCGACGGACTTGACGAGGTGACAAGGGCGGCTGTCGATATAGTCGATAAAGCGCTTTTCGAAGCGTCAAAAGGCAATATTTGTAAATAATTCTCATACATTACCATTAAATTCAGAAAAAGATAAAACTTTTTCTGAATTTTTTTTATTTTTCTTAAAAAAAATATAGCTTTTTTTGAAAAAGTATGCTATACTATTCTGTGTAGGAGTATTATGCAGTCATGCGATTCGTGTTTGAGCGTGTGATATTCCTGTCGGGGTACAGGGGAAAATCCCTGACGTATTGAATACCAAAGAGAGAAAAGGTGATTTAGTATGGCAAAAGATATCAACTTACAGGACGTGTTCCTTAATCAGGCAAGAAAGGACAAGATCCCGGTAACTATATATATTACCAACGGATTTCAGTTCAAGGGTGTGGTCAAGGGCTTTGACAACTACACGGTGATACTTGACACCGACGGAAAGCAGAACCTTATATACAAGCATGCGATTTCCACTATCACGCCGCTGAAGCCCATTTCCATTCTTGACGCTTACGAAAAGGCAGAAGAAGAATAATGGAATCCCGGTGGACGTCTATAATCATCATCGTGCTGTCGCTGTTCGTGTTCGTGTTCTTCATAGGGCATGTGTTTTTTGCCGACGGGAGCAAGGTTACGACGGAAACCGCCTATACATACAGCATGACCGAGGACGTTCCGTTCGAGGGAGTGTTTCTCCGTGATGAAACGGTGGTGTACAGTTCCGGCAGCGGAGTGTTGGATTACGAGCATTCCGACGGTTCAAAGGTGGGCAAAAGCTCCGTTATAGCCCGCCGTTACCGCAGCGAAACAGACATAGAGTACCGCCGTGAGATCGAAAAGATCAACGAGCAGATAGCCGTGCTCACCGACGCACAGAAGCTGGCAGGCACGAACAACAATCAGCTTGAGAATATCTCCAGCCAGATAAACGAGCGCCATGCGCTGGTTCTCGAGAGCCTGATAGAGGGGGATTACGCCTCCGCGCAGGAGCAGGAAACCGCAATGCTGGACGTGCTGTCCAAGCGTGAGATATCCAGAGGCGACGTCAGCAGCTACGAGGAAAGGATCGCTTCCCTCACGAGCCGTGCGGCAGAGCTGGAGGCCATGCTTTCGGGTGATGTCACGGATATTTACGCAGACGGCGCAGGCTATTTCGTCAGTAGCGTTGACGGCTATGAGGGTCAACTTTCGATGGCGGACTCGGAAAGCATCACCGCCGACCGTATAGACGATATCATAGCGCAGCCGGAACTGAGCAAAAGCTCCGGCGCAATAGGAAAGCTTATAGCGGACTACCGCTGGAGAGTTGCGGCGGTTATCGACAATCAGCAGCTTTTCGGCTGCTACGAGGGCAGCACGGTCACTCTGAGAGTGCGCAGCGACCCTACGCCGATCGAAGCGGAGATAGTTTCGATAACTGACAGCGGCAGGGGCGACGGCACCTCGGTGTATGTGTTTGAGTGCGATACGCTCACATCGTCGGTGGTATCTGGCAGAACGGCGCAGTTCAAATACATCGTCAACAGCTACGGCGGTCTGAGAGTGTCAAGGAGCGCACTCAGGTTCAACGAGGATCAGGAACGGGGCGTGTTTGTCGTTGTCAGCGGCAAGCTGGTGTTTAAGAAGATAAACGTTGAATACTGGGGCGACGATTACCTCATCTGCACGCAGGAGGAGGACAGCGACTACCTCAAGCTTTACGACAAAATAGTAACAGAAGGCAAGGATTTGTATGAAGGAAAAGTTGTTGAGTAACACCCAGACAAGCTTTGACGACATAAAAGAAAGCTATGCCCGGATCTGTGAAAACATAGAAAAAGCAAAGTCCGCCGTCGGCAGAACCGATAAGGTGCGGCTGATGGCAGTGACAAAGACGGTAGACCCCGAACGCATAAATTATGCGATAGGGCTGGGGATAGACCTGCTCGGTGAAAACCGCGTGCAGGAGTACATGGACAAGCGTGAGCGGTACAAGCCGGCGGAGGTTCATTTCATCGGCGGTCTGCAAAGCAACAAGGTCAAGTACATCATAGACAAGGTTTCAATGATCCATTCCGTGGACGGGCTTCATTTGGCACAGGAGATAAGCCGGAGAGCGCAGCAGCACGGTCTGGTCATGGATATACTCGCCGAGATAAACATCGGCGGGGAAGAAACAAAGGGAGGCATTACGCCTGAGGCGGCGGAGGAATTCTGCGCACAGGTAACGGAGCTTCCCGGCGTCAGACTGAGAGGTCTGATGACAATACCGCCCGTCGGCTGCGGAGAGGACATATTTGCGGGAATGCAAAGGCTTTTCAGCGACCTGAGTGCGGACAGCTCCGTCAACAAAGACGGTTCGTTCGATACTCTCTCCATGGGGATGTCGGGAGATTATGAAGCGGCGGTAAGGCACGGGTCCACAATTGTCCGGATAGGTTCAGGGCTGTTCGGGTACAGAAAATATTTATAATTGGGAGGAAATATCACATGGCACTCAGCGATTTATTGGCAAGGTTCAGACAGAACGACGAGGAATTTGATGACGAGAGCTACGCCGGCTACGATGATTCTTCTTCTGCGGTAACAGAGGAGGAGGCGGAGGCTGCAACAAGGTTCACAGCGCCGCGTACAAGCGAAAAGGTCATCAATTTTCACAGCAGCGGTTATCACGGTGCATCCGTAAAGGTGATCCAGCCCCTCAAGTATGAGGACATAATGAAGGAGCCGGTTCGCTTCCTCAGAGAAAACACCAGCGTTGTGCTCAATCTCGAAAAGGTAGCGAGCGTTGATTCCAGAAAGAGGATCGTTGACTTCATGGCAGGCGTTGTGGCAGCTATCGACGGCAGAATAGTAAGAATTGCGGAATGCACCTATTTCGTGGTTCCCAAGTCCGTTGACCTCAGCGGCGACATGATGGAAAACGAGCAGTTCTGATAATGAACCCCGGGCTGCTTAATGAAGAAGAACGTTTCCTTGCCGCACATATCGCCGATCTGCAAAGGTCGGCGGAGCGGACGGGAGCGCCAAGGTTTTCGGCATTCCTTAACGAGCGGGAGGCTGTTGTGGCAGGCTGCGCCGTTAAAGGAAAGCCGTGCTTCTTCGGGGGCTACGACGGTGCGATGAGAACCGTCTGCGGCTTCGTTGAGGGAACCTATGCACAGGAGCTTTCGCCGGAGGATATCTTCCCGATAAGCGCGGTGACGTTCAGCTTCAGGAAGAGCGACAGCTTGTCGCACCGCGATATTCTCGGTGCGCTGATGTCGCTGGAGATTAAGAGGGAGCTGCTCGGAGATATACTTACTGCGGAGGGCTATGCCGTTGTATTCGTCCATGAGAACGCCGTTCGGTTGGTGAGTTCCGTGGACAAGATCGGCAGAGTGGGAGTTACCGCAGAGATCGGCGTTACAAGACCGCTGCCGGAGCAGAAGGTTCAGCGCACCGAAACTACCGTTTCGTCGCTGAGGCTGGACTGCGTTGTCAGCGCCGCCGTAAATACATCAAGAGAAAGATCCGCATCGCTCATTAAATCGGGCATGGTCAATGCGGACTTTTCACCATGCACAAATGTAAGCGCAGAGGTAAAGGAAAATACCGTAATTTCAGTCCGGGGAAGCGGCAGATACCGCTTGACCGAGATATCCGGAGAAACCCGTAAGGGCAGGCTCCGCATAACCATCGAAAAATATCTCTGAATTAAAGGCTTTACCGCATAATCATTGTGCGGTATCGTTCGGTAATTCGGAGTATCACATATCGTACCACTGCCGCACTGCGGTGATTCAGGAAGGAAGTACACAACAATGAATGCTAAGGACATTTTGTCAAGACGTTTTGAGAAGGCTACCTTCAACGGCTATAAAACTGATGACGTTGACGAATTCCTGCGCGAAATTTCAAGCGAATATTCTCAGCTCCAGAAGGACAAGAACGAGCTTGAAAGAAAGCTTGAGGTGCTTGCCGACAAGATACGCGAGTACCGTGACGACGAGGACGCCCTCAAGGACGCTCTGCTGTTGGCGCAGAAGCAGGGAAACCAGATCGTCAGCGACTCCAAGGCGGCAGCCGAGAAGCTTCAGGCGGAAACTCAGGAAACTGTTGACAAGCAGCTCGCAGAGGCTCAGGCAAAGGCCGACAAGATCACCAACGACGCCGACGAGTATTCCAAGCGGATCACAAAGGAAACGAACGAGCGTGCGGACAAGATGATAAAGGAGGCCCAGACAAAGGCGAAGGACATTGATTTGCAGATGAAGAAGCAGATCGAGGTTCAGCAGAATATCCTCCAGAAAACACGCAAGGAAGCCGACGAGTACAGAAACCGTCTGCTCACCGCATATAAGTCCCACATGGATCTTATCGCAAAGCTGCCGGAGATGTGCGAGAACGAATATATCCGCACCACCGCCGCAGAGGTAGAGAAGCGCGAAGCTGAGAAGGCAAAGGCAGCCGCCGCAAAACCGGAGGCAAAGCCGGCGCAGCCGGCAGAGAAGCCCTCCGAGCCTAAGCCCGCCGCGGCAGCCGAGGAGAAAAAGCAGCCGGTAGCCGCAGGAGCAGCTCCGGCGGAGGAGCCGTTCCGCTCAATGCCGCAGGAGGAAAAGACCTCCGAGAGCGACCTGCCGTTTTTCACCGCCGCGCAGGAGAAGAAGCCCCGCCGCACGGATCTTCAGTTCGGCAAGGGCAACACAATGAAGTAAACCGCTCCGAACCCGGAGAAAGATATAAATTAAGGAGACATAGCTGATGTCAGAGGATTTCAACAACACACTTAATCTTCCCAAGACCGACTTCCCTATGAGGGGAAATCTCCCACAGAGAGAGCCGGAAATGCTGGACAAGTGGGAGCAGGATCGCTTGTATTATGCCCTTGCCGAGAAGAACAAGGGCAAGCCCTCATATACCCTGCACGACGGGCCTCCCTATGCGAACGGCAATATCCACATGGGTACCGCAATGAACAAGGTGCTGAAGGATATTATTGTAAAATACAAGAGCATGACCGGCTACAACGCCAATTATGTTCCCGGCTGGGACTGCCACGGTCTGCCGATTGAGCTTAAGGCAATAAAGCAGATAGGGCTTGACAGCGGCACTATCGACCCGGTAACTCTCAGAAAGAGCTGCCGCGAGTTTGCACTGTCCTGCCTTGACGGTCAGAAGAAGCAGTTCAAGCGTCTTGGCGTCTGGGGCGATTTCGATGACCCGTACCTCACCATCAAGCCCGAATTTGAGGCAAAGCAGGTCGAGGTTTTCGGCAAGATGATGCAGAAAGGCTATATCTATAAGGGTCTGAAGCCGGTTTACTGGTGCGCAGATTGCAACACTGCCCTTGCAGAGGCGGAGATAGAATATCAGGACGATCCCTGCTATTCAATATATGTAAAGTTCCCGATAACGGATTCAAAGGGCAGATTTGACAATTTGGGCATTGACCTGTCCAAAGCTTACGTTGTTATCTGGACTACCACCACATGGACGCTTCCCGGTAACCTTGCTGTCTGCCTCGGGCCGAACTACGAATATACCTTTGTTAAGGTAGAGGACGAGGAGAGCAGGTCTTTCGGTCAGTATCTGCTGATGGCTGCCGAGCTTGTTCCCGCCGTAACGGAGGCGGTTGGCATAAAGAAATACAGCACCGTAGGCTCGTTCCTCGGCTCTGACCTTGAGCTTATCGAAACCGACCACCCGTTCATGGGCAGAAAATCCACGGTGATCGTAGGCGACCACGTTACTCTCGACAGCGGCACAGGCTGCGTACACACCGCCCCGGGCTTCGGTCTTGAGGACTTTGAGGTATGCAACAAGTACAAGGGCATGTTCAAGATTATCGTGCCTGTAAACGAAAAGGGCGTTCTTACCG
>CAYRLM010000063.1:0-11146 GCA_964425035.1 uncultured Ruminococcus sp. | reverse complement strand
TGCATTTAAGGACTGTACCGGTTTAACATCTGTCACAATACCTAACAGTGTAACTTACATCAGCGACTATGCATTTGAGGGTTGTGAAAACATCAATGCAACCTACAATGGCAAAACATACACTTACGACAACATTAAAGAACTTTCTTTCAACATCAATTATCCTGACAATATTGACGGACTAGAAATTGAAGATAATAAGTTAGTTTCCTGCGTAAAAACCGCAACAGAAGTAGTAATACCAGACAGCGTGACTAGAATCGATTTAGATGCATTTAGAGGCTGTACCGCTCTGACATCTGTCACAATATCCGACAGTGTGACTGAAATTGATGACTGTGCATTTGCAGACTGTACAGGTCTGACATCTGTAACAATACCTGGTAGTGTGACTTACTTCGGATATTATGCATTTAAGGGCTGTGAAAACATCAAAGTCACCTACAAAGGCAAAACATACACTTACGACAACATTGACGAGCTTTATGACGACGTCAAAAACTCAAACAACTGAATTCCAAAAATCCCCGCTCCCTGCCGCACACCGACAGGGAGCGCCTTATTCTTGAGAAAAAATCGTCTTTTTCGGCAGAATTTCAACATTTTACTGTTTCCCACTTGAAAAACATCTGAAATAATGCTATAATAAAAAATAATGCGGAAAAATTCCGGCATATCAAAAGAAAGAAGGATAAGTATATGGCAGACACTATGCAGGGGCTGAGAAGAACCTGTCTTTGCGGCGAGGTTGCCCTTGAAATGGGAGAGGTAGTCGTAGGCGGCTTCACACAGAGAGTTCGCGACAAGGGAAGCCTTATTTTTATAGACCTTAGGGACAAATCCGGCATTGTTCAGCTGGTATTCGACGAAACCACCGACAAGAGCGTTTTTGAAAAGGCGGAGAGCGTTCGCTCGGAATATGTCCTGCTGGCAAAGGGCAAGGTTCGTGCCAGAGAGAGCGTCAACACGGAGCTCAAGACGGGCGGCGTTGAAATTATGGTGACGGAACTGCGTATCCTTTCAAAGGCGCAGACCCCTCCGTTTGAGATAGTGAGCAGCACCAAGACAAACGAGGAGCTTCGCCTTAAATACCGCTACCTCGACCTGCGCCGCGAGCCGCTCCAGAAGAACCTCATCATGCGCCACGAGATTGCAAAGGCAGCCAGAGAGTACTTCTATGCGAACGGCTTCACCGAAATCGAAACACCCATGATGATAAAGTCCACCCCCGAGGGCGCACGGGACTATATCGTGCCGTCACGCATACACAACGGTAAGTTCTACGCCCTGCCGCAGTCGCCGCAGATGTACAAGCAGCTGCTGATGATTGCCGGAATGGACAGATATATCCAGCTTGCACGCTGCTTCCGTGACGAGGATCTGCGTGCCGACCGCCAGCCGGAATTCACACAGATTGACCTTGAAATGTCTTTTGTGGACGTTGACGATATTCTGGAATGTCTGGAGGGCTTCGTAAAGCACCTCTACAAAACCGTGCTGAATGTGGATATTCCCACGCCGCTTCCCCGCCTTACCTATGACGAGGCAATGAACCGCTACGGCTCGGATAAGCCCGATACACGCTTCGGCATGGAGATAACCGATATTTCCGATATCGTAAAGGACTGCGGCTTCTCCGTATTCAAGGACGCAATCGCAAACGGCGGCTCGGTACGGGGCATAGTTGCAAAGGGCGCAGCCGCAAAGCTCACCAGAAAAGAGATAGACAAGCAGACCGAATTCGTGCGCGGAATAGGCGCTAAGGGGCTTGCCTACGTCCGCTGGGTAGACGACGAGCCGAACTGCTCGTTTGCGAAGTTCATGGGCGAGGGCGAGCTTGAAGCCGTTCTCGGTGCATTGGGCTGCGAAAAGGGCGACGTTGCGCTTATTGTTGCGGACAAGGACAAGGTTACTCTGCCCGTGCTGGGTGCGCTCCGTCTGAAAATCGCAAAGCAGCTCGACATTATCCCCGAGGGCTGGAATTTCCTGTGGATTGTCGAGTTCCCGTTCTTTGAATACGACGACGAAAGCGGCGAATGGCTGGCTATGCACCACCCGTTCACCATGCCGCTTGACGAGTGCATTCCCTACCTCGACAGCGACAAGGCAAAGGTTCGCGCAAAGTGCTACGACCTCGTGCTCAACGGTATCGAGCTTTCCAGCGGCTCTATCAGAATTACCGACCCGGAGCTTCAGCAACATATGTTTGAAATGCTCGGCATGTCCGATGAGGAAATCGATGCGAAGTTCGGATTTCTGGTTGACGCTTACAAGTACGGCGCACCTCCCCACGGCGGCGCAGGTATCGGTCTTGACAGACTTGCAATGCTCATGTGCGGCTGCGACAGTCTGCGTGACGTTACGGCGTTCCCGAAGGTTCAGAATGCAAGCGAGCTGATGAGCGAAGCTCCCTCCACGGTAAGCGAGGAGCAGCTTAAGGAGCTCGGCATTGCGATAATAAACAACGAAGAATAATTTTACGGCGGTGAAGCACTATGGAAAAGCACGAATACAAGGAGCTTTCGGAACTGGCGGCAAACGGCGACACAAAGGCATTTGCACGGCTGTATGGAACGCTGTACCGAGAAATGTACTACACCGCCTGCTATTCTCTGTGCAGCGAAGCCGACGCGGCAGAGGTGTCAGCCACCACCGCAAGGGACGGTATGTCCGCTGTCGGTAAGCTTCGCAGCGAGGAAGCGTTTCGGGCGTTCATGATGAAAACGCTGTGCGCCCGTATCCGCTCGAAATTAAAGGAATACGCCGAGCAAGAACGTGAAGCCGTCCCCGAAAGCGGCAGCTTCGACATCATGGCGGAGTTCCGACGGCTGGACGACACCGAAAGGATAGTCGCCAGCATGTATATCGGCGGCAAATTCCGACCGGAGGAAATATCGTCATATACCGGCATTTCCTCCGCCGCCGTAAAGAAAAATCTGGAACGTGTTCTCGCCGGATTTGAACTGGACTGACTTCACGGAAAGAGGGTGAACGTATTGACCGTATCGCAGATACGAGAGCTTATGCTGGAGCGTGTCGTTCCGGAAAGTCTGCTGCCCCAGAATATAGCGGAATGCCTGTGTAGCGAGGAAGCTGCGCCGCCGGAGCTTGATGCGTTCACGTTTCTGAACCGTCTGCGCTCTCTGGGCATAGGCTCGGCGGATTTTCTGTACCTGCTCAAGGGCTGCGGCGCACCCGAACAGGCGGTGGAAAAAATCGAGCAGCGTCCCGACATGAATTTGCAGTCGCTGATAGTTACCCTTGACGGTTCGGGGCTTACGCCAAAGGATTACACCCGTATGCTCTATACCGCCCGCCAGCTGTGGGAACGCACGATAACCATGCGCATAGATACGGACGATATTACCGCCGAAGCCGCAGAGCAGCCCGAGCAGCCGGAACAGAAGCAGCAGCCGATACGCACCGCAAAGCAGAGGAAGCGTTCAAACGCCGCAGAGGATATCGCCCCGACAGAGCCAGAAAAGCCCCTGCCCCGCACCGCAAGGCAGAAAAAGAAATCCGAGCAGGAATTTCGGGAATATGCCGGCGTGAAGCCTATCGGAAAGAGGGATATTCCCGATGAAGCCGACGAAGCAGACGACGCCGAAAAGCCGGAGGTTCGCACAGCGGTACAGCTGAAAACTCCGCCGAAAGCGGAGGAAAACGGCGGCTCCTCTCAAGAGAAAACGAACGAGGGCTGCCGTGCCCGACGCAGAGCGCTCGCCGCCTGTGCCGCAGGTGCCGCGGTAGTTTGCGCAGCCGATATCGGCATTGGGCTGCTGGGCTTTTCGGCGCAGGAAACCGCCGATGTTTCCCTGCACTTTGCCGAAAGCAATTCCGAGATATTCGCCGAGATTTACGAGGCATACTCAAACGACAGGATAGGCGGCTGCATACAGAGTGCGGCGGCTGACTTGCGGGTTTTCGGCGACCTGCTGATAGACAGCGGAGAGCAGCTGGGCGTTTTCTCCGACAATGACAGCATATTCGTTTCGCAGCCCGACATGATAACGGTTTACGGCATTTCGGGCGATACTGCGGAGGAAACGGCGCTGATAGAACCGCCCGAAGGCGCTCGGTTTGTGAGGGTGTTCCAAACGGAAAGCGGTATGTCCGCAGTGTTCAGCGGCGATAATTTCTGCGGAGTTATCGGTGCGGACGAAAACGGTCAGGACTGGATATCGCAGCAAAGCGGCAGCCTGACGGATATCGGCATTTCCGACGGCGGCGTGAAGCTGGGCAGCGTTTACACACCGTCATTCAGCGAGAGCTTCACCGTTGAAGATGAGTTAGCATATATGCCGTGGACAGAATTATCAGGCGTCAGAACCGCTCTGTCTGCGGAGGAAACCGCTGTGACAGGCACGGCGCAGGGGTGCAGCTATGCGGTGAACGTCGGTTACTCCGCCGCAGGTGAGATTACCTCACGCACGGCGATTTTGGGAAACCCCGTATACAGCGGAGCGGAATTCCTCTCGGCGGCAATGTATCAGGAAAACGGAATGCTTCTGGCAACCCTTGACGGCAGTTCCCCGCTCACCTGCAAAACCGTCCCCGAGATTACCGCATGTGCGGTGGGAAACGGCATTGTGGCTGCCGCGGAAAAATCCGGGGACGGAATTACGGTTTATCTGCGTGACAGCGGTCTGAACACGATAAGTGCGTTTACCGCCGAGGGCGATGTGTCCCGCATGAGCTTTTCGGGCGATACGCTGCTGTTGGGCAGCGGTGATACAGTCACGCTGGCTGCAGATATTTCCGAGCCCGAAGCTCCAAAGCCGCTGTCGCTTACCGCCGCAGCGGGAACGGTAAACGGAGAATATGCGCTCTGCGGAAGCACCTCCGCCGCAGGAATGACGCTCACCCTGTATCAGCTTGCGGACGGAAAGGCGGTACAGGCGGACTCCTACTCAAAGACGCTCACCGCTGCACAGCTGGAAAGCTTCAGCTTCTGCGGCGCAAATACCGCCGTCATAAACGGTACGGACTGCTGCGGAGCGGCTTACAGCTGGTTTGACGGAGTGTCTGTGGTGAGCGAATTTGCGGAAATGGGAAAATCACGCAGTCTGCACACGCTTTACGACGACCCCGACGGCTTTACTGCCGCCGCTTATACCGACAACGGGCTTCTGCTGCTGTGCGGCTCACGGAAGCAATAAGGTACGAATTCATAATACAGCGGAAACCGCCTTTCAATTCTCACGGAAAGGCGGTTCTTTATTATATTCGTTGTTAATTTGCGGTCGGGAACCTACAATTCTCGGCCGCATTTTTTGTCAGAAAAACATTCGTCAGCTGCCGCCCTGTTCGTTCCGCCATTTTTTCGGAGATACCCCGTATACGCTCTTGAAAGCACGGGAAAAATGCAGCTGGTTGTCATATCCGACGGCGGTGCTTATATCGCCCACGGAAAGCCGAGTAAGCTTCAGCAGCTCGGTTGCCTTTACCATGCGATAGCTCATCAGAAATTCCTGCGGAGTTTTGCCCACCGCCTGCTTGAATATCTTGCCGAAATAGCTTCTGTTAAGTCCGCACACGCCTGCGATGTCCTCGACGGAAATATCGTTCTGAAAATTGTGCTTGACAAATTCCAGCGCCTCGTGAATGTAATAATCCCGCAGCTTGCTGCCGTGATGAACCTTTATTCCCTCTGCGGAACGTGTAAGATAATCCGCAAACAAGTAAAGATGACCTATAAGCTGCAATGGCAGCGCACCGCCGTTTTCGGCGATAAAGTTCATCTCGTCCGCCATTTTCTCACGCATTTCGTTCGACTGCGGATTATATACCGGGTTGTCGGAAGAAAAACCGGCGGTTTGAGCAACCGACTTTGCGCGCAGACCGTCAAATTCCACCCAGACATACTCCCACGGCATATTTTCATCGGCAATATAGGTGGCTATCTGGTCGGGAAATATCATGAAGCCCTGCATGCTTTTTATGTGATATTCCTTTGTTTCGCCGTTGCTGCCGCTCGACTGCAGAGTTCCCGCTCCGGAAATAACATAGTGGAAAAGATAGTGATTCCCCGCCGCAGGGCCGAAGGAACGTGCGGGAGTGCATTTTTCACGCCCGAATTGATACAGACTGAGGTCAACGAAATTCTCGTTGGGAAATACTGAGAACAACAAATTATCCATAGGCATACCTCGCAATATATACCCACAAGCCCAAAAGGTAAATATTGGGTTTATTATCATTATATCACAATTTATGCCAAAATGCAAGCGTATTTGCGGAATTAAGCCAAAACAAGGCAAAATGGTATAAAAATACTGCTTTTGTGAAATTTACACAAGCATTTGGGTATGATATACTATTGTATAAGAGTACAACTCACCCAAAAGGAGGTAATCACCATGAAAAAAAGCAAGGCCGCAGTATCCGCCGCAGCAGCTGCGGCAATACTCTCCTCTGCGCTTCTCACCGGCTGCTCCGCAGACAGCGGCTCGGGCGGCGTGACGACTGTCACAATGCTCCAGTACAAGCCTGAGGCGGTAAAGGCTTTCGAGAAAATCGAGCAGCTTTTCAATGATACCCACACAGACATAAAACTGAAAATAGAATCCCCGAACGAGGCTATGACGGTTCTCAAGACCAGGCTTATCAGAGAGGATTATCCCGATATCGTGGGCATAGGCGGCGATATAAACTATTCCAATTTCCTTGACGCAGACCTGTTCGAGGATATTTCCGACATTGAGGTGGTTGACGAAATAAACCCGGCATATCTCAAAATGGAAAAAGAACTGGAGCTTATACCCAAGGAGGGAACCTACGCCCTGCCCTACGCCGCAAATGCCGCAGGAATACTCTACAACAAGGATATGTTCGAGGAAAACGGGTGGGAGATACCGGAAACATGGAGCGAGTTTGTTGACCTGTGCGGCGAGATACAGAAATCAGGCACAACGCCGCTCTATTTCGGCTTTAAGGACACATGGACATGCCTTGCTCCGTGGAATGCGCTTGCGGTGGGACTTGCTCCCTCGGACGTATGCAGCAGCGTTAATGCCGGAAAGACAACATTCTCGGCGGAATATGCCGAGGTCGCAGAGAAGATAAAGGCTCTGCTGGATTACGCCGAGCCAAACCCCTATGCATACAGCTACAACGACGCCTGTACCGCATTTGCCAGAGGTCAGTCGGCGATGTACCCCATAGGCAGCTACGCCGTGCCGCAGATATTGTCGGTAAATCCCGATATGAACATCGACTCGTTTACTTTCCCGGCAAACGACAATGAGCAGGATAATGTTCTCAATTCGGGCATTGACCTGCACTTTTCCGTAATGAAGGAGTCCAAGAACAAGGAAGCGGCATACGAGGTGCTGCGTTTCCTGTTTGAGGACGAAACGATACAGATATATCTTGACGATCAGGGCGGAATACCCTGCAAGCAGGGCGACTTCGAGCTGCCCGAGTTCCTCAGCGGAATGGAGCAGTATATACAGGACGGCAGAATGTCCGACTTCCACGACCACCACTATCCGAGCGAAATGAGCGTAGACGCCATGATACAGACCTATCTCATGGACAAGAGCGACAACTCCGCGGAGGTGTTCCTTGAAAAATTCGACAAGGAATGGACAAGATATAACCGTGATCTTATTGCCCGTGTGAAAAAATACGAGGAGGGTCAGCAATGAAAAACAAAAAAGTATTATCAAGGCGAATGACCTTTATTCTGATGACAGCTCCAGCTCTTATCCTTTTCGTCGCATTCAACACGATACCGCTCATAACCGGCGCAATGTACAGCTTCACGAATTACAGAGGATACGGCAGCTTTGAGTTCGTGGGACTGCGCAACTACATCGACCTGTTCACCGACTCCAGAGTGGGAAACTCCTACCTGTTCACATTCAAGTATGCCATTGTGGGAACGCTGCTGGTGAACGTTCTCAGCCTGCTGCTTGCAATGGGGCTTAACAGCAAGATAAAATTCAAGACTGCGCTGAGAGGCGTATATTTCCTGCCGAATATCCTCGGCGGTCTGGTTGTGGGCTACATTTTCAGCTTTATCTTCACCTACATTCTCCCGGCTGTCGGCTCGGCTCTCCATATCGGATTTCTCGAAAACAGCCTGCTTGCCAGCGAGGAATTTGCGTGGGTAGGCGTACTGATAGTGGGAGTATGGCAGGCGGTGGCAATGAACACCATAATCTACATCTCGGGCTTACAGACTATTCCGGCGGATATTTACGAGGCAGGAATGATAGACGGCGCAAACCCGTGGCAGAAATTCAGACACCTTACGCTGCCCATGCTTATGCCGTTTGTCACCACAAACCTTGTACTCAGCACCAAGAATATGCTCATGGTATTCGACCAGATCATGTCCTTGACAAAGGGCGGGCCCGCGCAAAGCACTGAGTCTATTTCCTACCTTATCTACCAGAACGGCATGGCGGGCGGACAGTTCGGCTTCCAGAGCGCAAACGCCGTGGTATTCTTTATCCTCATCGTGACAATATCCATTATTCAAATGGTAATCACCAACCGAAAGGAGGAGCAGTTATGAATTTGCAGAAAAACACGAATGCGGCCAACGCCGCAGAACCGGAAAAAAGCCTTAAAGCAGCGCCCAAAAAAGGCAAAAGCTCCGTGAATATCCCGCTCACAATTCTGCTTATTATCGGCTGCCTTACGATACTGTTTCCGCTGTATATGACCGTCATAATTGCGTTCAAGGCTCCGTCGGAGATGACAAACGACGTTTCGGGTGCGCTGAGCTTTCCCCAAAGCTTCAGCCTTGACAATTTCGCAGAGGCAATGGAGGTAACGGACTTCTGGCACACTTTGGGCAACAGCATTCTGATAACGGCGGCTTCAATCGTGCTTTCCATCATAATCCACTCGATGGCAGGCTACGCTATCGGCAGAAACATGAGCCGCAAAAAGGGCTTCAGATTTATATATTTCTATATCGTCAGCGGTATGTTCGTGCCGTTTGCGATACTCATGCTGCCGCTGGTTAAGCAGACCTCGGTGCTGGGGCTTGACAATATGCTTGGTGTAATAATTCTGTACACGGTATTCTATATGCCGATGAACGTCATGCTTTACAGCGGATACATGAAGAACATTCCCCTCGCAATGGAGGAAGCTGCCGATATAGACGGAGCCTCCGCATGGCGCACCTACTGGACGATAATCTTCCCGATGATGAAGCCCATGCACGCTACCGTGGCGGTGCTCACCGCCCTCGGAACATGGAACGACGTCATGACGCCGCTGGTCATAATATCAGGCAGCGAAAACACTACCCTGCCGCTGGCACAGCTCAATTTCCAGACGCAGTTCGGCACGAATTACAATCTGGCGTTTGCCTCCTATCTGCTGGCGCTTCTCCCTATCGTGATATTCTACCTTGTATGTCAGAAGCAAATCATAGGCGGCGTTGCCAACGGAGCGGTAAAGGGGTGACAAATCCCGGCGAAAACGGATTTAACAACAAGCCTGCCGCACAGAAAAAAACAATGGGCTTTCGGGGTGTCCTTTTGCGTCACCCCGAAGGATATATCGGGAAACGCCGATTAAAAAACGAACGAACACATTAATACGCTTCGCTGCAATCGGCTTATGCTTAGAACGAAAGGAAGTCTGCTTTGAAGATACAGAATAAAATCATGCTGATAACCTATGCCGACAGCATGGGTAAAAATATACGAGAGCTCCACGGTGTGCTGAACAAGCACTACAAAAAGGCGGTCGGCGGCGTTCATATACTGCCGTTTTTCCCCTCCTCGGCGGACAGAGGCTTTGCCCCCATGAGATATGACGTTGTTGACGAAAGCTTCGGTACGTTTGAGGATATCGAGGAGCTCGGCAGGGAATACTACCTCATGTTCGACTTCATGGTGAACCATATCTCGGCAAGCTCGGAATACTTCCGGGATTTCCTGCTTAAAAAGGACGCTTCCGAATACAAGGATATGTTTATCCGCTACAAGGATTTCTGGGAAAACGGCGAGCCTACGCCCGAACAGACTGACATAATATACAAGCGCAAGCCCCGTGCGCCCTATATAGAAGCAAGGTTCGCGGACGGGACGACAGAAAAGGTGTGGTGTACCTTCTGCGAGGAACAGATAGACCTTGAC
This sequence comes from uncultured Ruminococcus sp., assembly GCA_964425035.1. Lineage (GTDB taxonomy): Bacteria > Bacillota > Clostridia > Oscillospirales > Ruminococcaceae > CAG-115. The sequence goes on along the minus strand of CAYRLM010000063.1, from coordinate 1,040 downwards.
ATAACAAAGGACAAAACGAAGAAATTCATCAGGGACACCATTGCAGAAATGTGCCGCAGAGGTGCTGCCGTAATACGGCTGGACGCATTTGCGTATGCGGTCAAAAAGCCCGGCACAAGCTGCTTTTTTATCGAGCCGGACATCTGGGAGCTGCTTTACGACATTGAAAAGCTGGCTTCGCAGGGCGGAGCGGAAATCCTCCCCGAAATACACGAGCATTACACTATCCCGATGAAAATTGCGGACAAAGGCTTCTGGATATATGATTTTGCGCTGCCCGTACTCACCCTCCATGCGCTCTACAATCATACCGGAAAATATCTCAGGGACTGGCTGCTGAAATGCCCGATGAAGCAGTTCACCACCCTCGATACCCATGACGGTATAGGCATTGTCGATGTGAAAGACCTTCTCCCCGACAAGGAGATAGAGCAGGTCAAAAACCAGATGTATTCAAAGGGCGCAAACGTAAAGATGATATACAGCTCCGAGGCTTACAACAACCTTGACATCTATCAGGTGAACACAACCTACTATTCGGCGCTCGGCGACAATGACAGCGCATATCTCCTTGCAAGGGCGATACAGTTTTTTGCCCCCGGCATACCGCAGGTATATTATGTGGGAATGCTCGCAGGCTCCAACGACATTGAGCTTATGGAGAAAACCAAAAACGGCCGTGACATCAACCGTCATTATTACACCGCCGAGGACGTTGACAAAGAGCAGGAACGTCCCGTCGTACGGAAGCTGAAGGAGCTTATGGAGCTGAGAAATTCCCACCCCGCATTCGGACTTGACGGCAGCATTTCGGTCGAAGCCGACGGCAGCCGCCTTACAATAACAAGAAGCTGCGGAGAGCATTCGCTCACGCTGTCTGCCGATCTCGACAGCTATAATTATTCGATATCATGAGAGGTGAAATATCATGTCTGTTGCCTTTAATGAAGCGTCAAGGCTTTTTACGATAGAAACCGACAATTCGGAATACCAGCTAGCCGCCGACGAATACGGCGTGCTGCGTCATCTGTGGTACGGCG
>CAYRLM010000062.1:0-11177 GCA_964425035.1 uncultured Ruminococcus sp. | reverse complement strand
AGATTGCCACCACCCGTCCCGAAACGCTGCTCGGCGACTCCGCACTTGCGGTAAACCCCGGCGACGACCGCTATAAGAGTTTAGTCGGCAAGATGGTGAAGCTTCCGCTCACCGACCGAGAGATACCTATAATCGCAGACGACTATGTTGATACGGAATTCGGCACGGGCGTTGTAAAGATAACCCCGGCGCACGACCCGAACGACTTCATGGTAGGTCAGCGCCACGACCTGCCCGTTATCTCCATGATGAACGACGACGCAACAATCAGTGCGGACGTCGGCGGAAAATACGCCGGCATGGACAGATACGAGGCAAGAAAGCAGATGGTTGCCGACCTCGAAGCCGAGGGACTTCTTGTGAAGGTAGAGCCGCACAAGCACAATGTCGGCTGCTGCCAGCGCTGCGGCACGACCGTCGAGCCGAGAGCCTCCCTGCAATGGTTCGTATCCATGAAAGAGCTTGCAAAGCCGGCTGTGGACGTCGTAAAATCCGGCGAGCTGCGCTTTATCCCCAAGCGCTTTGAAAACGGATACCTCTACTGGATGGAGAATATCCGCGACTGGTGCATTTCAAGACAGCTTTGGTGGGGTCACAGAATTCCGGCGTACTACTGCCAGAACCCCTCCTGCAAACACACCGCCATCTCTCTCGACCCGCTTGAAAAATGCCCGAAGTGCGGCGCACCCGTAAAGCAGGACGAGGACACCCTCGACACATGGTTCAGTTCTGCGCTGTGGCCGTTCTCCACCCTCGGCTGGCCGGACAAGACCCCCGAAATGGACTACTTCTACCCCACAAGCACGCTGGTAACGGGCTACGATATTATCCCGTTCTGGGTAGCAAGAATGATATTCTCGGGTCTGGAGCATACCGGACAAAAGCCGTTCAAGGACGTGCTTATCCACGGCTTGGTGCGTGACGAGCAGGGGCGTAAGATGTCCAAATCCCTCGGCAACGGCGTAGATCCGCTGGAGATAATAGACAAATACGGCGCAGACGCTCTCCGCCTTACTCTGGTGACGGGCAACGCACCCGGCAACGATATGCGCTGGACGGAAACAAAGGTCACAAATTCCAGAAACTTCGCAAACAAGCTGTGGAACGCCTCCCGTTATATCCTGATGAACCTCCCGGAGGACTTCGGCGCTCCCGTGCTGCCCGAAAATCTCCCCATAGAGGACAAGTGGGTGCTTAGCCTTTACAACGATACCGTAAAGAGCGTCACCGCCAACCTCGAAGCCTTTGAACTGGGCGTTGCGGTGCAGAACCTCACCGACTTCATCTGGGACGTTTACTGCGACTGGTACATCGAGCTTACCAAGCCGAGGATAGCCGAGGGCGGCGAAAGCGCTCTGGCAGCGCAGAATGTCCTTGTTTACATCATGCAGGGAATTCTGAAGCTGCTGCACCCGTTCATGCCGTTCATCACCGAGGAGATATGGCAGTCCATGCCCGGCACGGAGTGCGAGAGCATAATGATTGCCAAGTGGTGCGAATATGACGAAAAGCTTCACTTCGGCGAGGCAGCCGAGGAGTTCTCAAGGGTTGTCGGCGTCATAAAGGCTGTCCGCGTACAGCGCAACGAGCTGAACGTTCCTCCGTCAAAGAAAGTCACCATGACGGTTGAAACACAGTACACCAAGCTGTTCGGCGACTGCCGCAGGTTCTTCGAGAAGCTTGCGGGGGCGGGCGAATTTACCGTCACCGAAAATGCGGAGGCAGCCGAGGGCATGATGACCGTTGTCACCGATTCCGCCCGTGTGTTTATCCCAATGGGCGAGTTGGTGGACAAGGATAAGGAGCTTGCACGCCTTGACAAGGAGAAAAAGGCAGCCGAAAAGGACATAGAATTCCTCTCAAAGAAACTGAACAACCCGGGCTTCCTCGCAAAAGCGCCGGCGCAGCAGGTGGAAAACGAACGCACAAAGCTTGCAAAGGCAGAGGAAAAGCTGGCAAAAATCAACGCTTCTATTGACGGTCTGAAATAATACTGCCGGATAATCGGAGGGATGTAATGGCTAAAATGACGTTAGTAGTCCTTGCCGCCGGAATGGGAACACGCTTCGGCTCAAGGATAAAGCAGCTCGAACGGCTGGGACCCGACGGCGAGCTGCTGATAGATTACTCGGTCTACGACGCTCAGTGCGCAGGCTTCGACCGAGTGGTGTTTATCATTCGGCGGGATATTGAAGAGCTTTTCGTATCCACCATCGGAAAGCGTGCGGAAAAGCACATACAGACGGATTATGTGTTCCAGTCCCCCGACCTGCTCCCGGTGCGGCAGGGAGATTTCCCCGGCAGAACCCGGCCGTGGGGAACCGCTCAGGCGCTGTGGTGCTGCCGCAAGGCTCTTTGCGAACCGTTTGCGATAGTTAACGCCGATGATTTTTACGGGCGGGACGCTTTTATGCGGCTGGGGGAATTCCTCGGCAGCTTCACCGCAGACGCCTGTTCAGTGGGCTTTAAGCTGGAAAATACCCTGTCCGATTACGGCACCGTAAACCGAGGAGTGTGCAGAACGGATTCTTCGGGGCTTCTCACCAAGGTGGAGGAAACCAAGAGGATCGCCCGCAGATCGGACGGAATTATATCCGGAGAACACCGAGGCGAACAGAGAATACTGAGCGGAGAAGATACCGTTTCCATGAGCATGTGGGGCTTCGGGACGGATTTTCTTCCTCGGCTGGAGCGGCAGCTTTCCGCTTTTCTGGAGAAGCTGCCTCCCGATGAACCGCAGGCGGAGCTTACAATAGCGGACGCCGTGGACGCAGAAATAAACAACAGCAAATTCAAGGTGCAGAATATCACCACCGACAGTCGGTGGTTCGGAATTACCTACGAGGCTGATGTGGCTTCCGCAAGGGAAACACTGAAAAACAGCGTCGAGGCAGGAATTTACCCCTCTCCCCTATGGGACTGAAAATCACTAGGTGACCACTAAGGAGGCGGCAATCATGCTTATAGTACCGATAGAAAATGTCACCGAAGGAATGGTGCTTGAAAAGGACGTTGCCTCGTCATCGGCAAAGGATTACAAAACTCTGCTGATGAAAGGCACGATGATCACGCAGGAAATGATAGACCTGCTGAAAAGCAAGGGTATCAAGAATATCACCATAAAGGACAGCGGCGGCGCTGTGGAGCCGGAGCAGTCTGCTCCCACTCTGTCAAAGGCTGAGGCTATCGAGCAGAGGCGAAACCAGCACATAGGCAGGGCGCTGACGGAACTGAGTTCGGTATTCGACTGCGACGGCGAGATAAAGGAGCTTACCCGCAAGGCCATAAAGCAGGTAGACAGCATTGCCGACGATATACTTGTGGATATCGGCAACGACTCCTCGTATCTCGGAAACCAGATGATAGCCCTCCAGAACTACGACGACTACACCTATAAGCACTGCCTCCGTGTGGCAATGCTTTCCACAAGCATTGCTCACGAACTGCACCTGCCCCAGAATGACATCAAGGAAATCATAGTGTCGGCGCTGCTTCACGATATCGGCAAATCCAACATCGACCATGAGATAGTAGTAAAGCCCGGAAAGCTCACCGACGATGAATTTGAGAAGATAAAGCAGCACCCGAAAATAGGCTACGAAATACTTAAACGCACGGGAGGATACAGTGCGAACGTCCTTTCGGGAGTGCTGTTCCATCAGGAGAAGTTTGACGGAAGCGGCTACCCCACAGGTCTTTCGGGAAGGAAAATACCGCTTGTCGCCCGTATCATCACCGTGGCGGACGTGTTCGACGCACTCACCTCCAACCGTCCCTACCGCAGACCGTGGTCGGTTGCGGAAACGGAGGAATACATGCTGGGCGGCTGCGGCACTCACTTCGACTATGACGTGGTGGCGGCATTCATGCGTTCGTTCAACCCATATCCGGTAGGCACAATGGTGTCGCTTTCGGACGGACGTCACGGCGTTGTCCTAAAGCACCACGACAATGTTCTGCGTCCGCTGGTCAGAATTTACGGCACAGGCACGGGCGAGGAAATAGATCTCAGCAACGACTTCCGCTTCCTGTCGCTGATGATAACCGGAATTTACAGCGGAAATTATACGGAAAAATAAAAAGTCCCAATCGGGCTTTTCGGACAAGCCGAAATCATCAAGAAGCTGTTCTCATAGGAAATATGTGCGTATACGCCTATGAGAACGTCTAATATTAAGGAGAAAAACAATGGTAGTTATCGAAATGGAAAACGGAAAGAAGATTAAGCTGGAGCTTTACCCCGAAAAAGCGCCGATCACCGTGGAGAACTTTCTAAAGCTTGTGAAAGAGGGCTTTTATGACGGTCTTATCTTCCACAGAGTAATAAAGGACTTCATGATACAGGGCGGCGACCCTCAGGGAACAGGCATGGGCGGAGCCAAGGACAAGATCAAGGGCGAATTCAGAATGAACGGCGTTCCCAACGACCTGAAGCACGAGCGCGGGGTTATCTCCATGGCAAGGGCGCAGAACCCAAACTCCGCAAGCTCGCAGTTCTTCATCGTGCATAAGGACAGCTTCTTCCTCGACGGTCAGTACGCCGCATTCGGCAGGGTAATCGACGGAATGGACGCCGTTGACGAAATAGCCTGTGTAAAAACGGATATGAACGACAGACCCCTCAACGACTGCAAAATGAAGAAGGTCTATATCGAAGAGTAACATACGGCTGTGTGCCGCCTTTTTCGGGTGTCACACAGCCGTAATTTTTTCGGTATCGTTTTTGTGCAGTTTGCACATAAACCGCATAACAGTAAAGCACAAATTAGCAATAAATCGGGTTTTAATTGAGTTTTTAGCCGCTTGCGGTATTGACAAAAACGTCATTTTATAGTATTATTAAATAATAGGGGTATAGGCTAATGTTAAAGCAGTTTTCCCCCGATATGAAAAATTGCGTCTGCGGCACATGTCCGGGCGCTGTGATACTAAAGAGGTCTTGAAATGCAGTTTGGAAGCGTTGAGTTCTTCAAGGTGCTGATAAAAACAGTACTCTGCATATTTTTCTTCGTTCCGCTGGTGCTTTGCGTGGTATTCGGCGTGCTTCTGTGGAACAGCAACCAGCAGCAGGCGCAGCTGGAGCAGGACAACGAGAAGCTTGAATATTACGCCGAAATACTCAGCGGCGAGCGTGAACCTACCGTCAAAGGATTTTATGATGTGTATGCACGCAGCGGTCTGTCCGACGACGACCTGATAGAATACGTTCTCCACGGCAAGGACGCTTCACAGCAGGCGAATGCGGAACCCGACCGGCAGGAGCAGGAAACGGATACCCCCGTAAGCTCCTCCTCGCAAGCCGTTCCCACAGAGCAGCCCACCGCAGAGCCTACCTCCGAGCCGACCGCAGAACCCACCGCTGAGCCTTTATCCGCTTCAATCGAACCGGAAAGCCTGTATGCGGACATCTATCCGGAAATGACCGCAACCGTCTTGTCAGAGGAGGATCTCGTACGGGAAGACGGCACGGTGTATCTCACCTTTGACGACGGCCCGTCCGAGAACACATACAGCATTCTTCGGTATCTTGAGCAGTATAACATAAAGGCTACATTCTTCGTGGTTCCCACACGCACCGAAAGCTGCTATGAAAAGCTCCGTGCGATAGTCAATGCGGGACACTCCATAGGCGTACACAGCGGTTCCCATGTGTATACGGACGTATACGCCTCCGTGGAAGCGTTCTTGGAGGATTTCCACGAAGCATGGGACATTATATACGAAGCAACCGGGGTAAAAACCGAGATATTCCGCTTTCCCGGCGGCAGTGTGAACGATTTCAACACCGAAACAAGGGATTACATAATTCAGGAAATGACCCGCAGGGGCTTCAGATACTTCGACTGGAACGTTGACAGCAACGACGCAGGCGGCGCTAACTGGACGGATATGTACAATTCTATCCCCAGAGATATTTCACAGAATTACCGTTCCGTGGTGCTCATGCATGATTCCGCCTCCACGCCGAACACGGTTCTGGTGCTGGGCGACGTGCTTCAGGTGCTGGTAAACGAGGGGTATAAGTTTGATAAGATAAATAACAACACAAGACCGGTGCAGTTTACCGGGCCGTTTGCATAAAGGCTGAAATAGAAAGGAAAATAAAATGGGTATCAAGGATAATTTTTCACAGGCGGTAAAGGAACTGTGGAAAAAAGACGGCGCAGAGGATAACGGGGAAAATAAAAACGAAAAAACAGCCCAGCCCACAGAGCTGGACAGATATCTCACCGAGGAACAGCCTGCGCAGGTTCAGCAGCCGACGCCGACAGCGCAGCCGACGCAGGCTCCGCAGAACGTTCAGCCTGTACAGACTCCGCAGGATAACAGCTACCAGTTCAGCGCAGGTCAGCAGAATTCGGGCGTTCCGCTGGAAACTCCATATTATCGCCAGCCGCAGCCGCAGCAGACACAGCAGCAACAGCCGCAGCAGTCAAACGCAAACGCAAACGCAGCGGGCTTCGGCAGAAATAACGAACCGAGCATGGGTGCGGACGGCGGCATGAACAGCGCCAACGCAAACGTTGCCTCAGCAGCAAACAGCTTCGGCACGGGCGGCGGATTCGGCGGAAACAACGCAAATAACGGAAACGGCGGCAATAACGGCGGCGGCGGATTTGTCCCCCCGACAGCCTCCGGAAAATCCATAGACGCACCCAGCGACACCGACGAGGTGACAGTCATCTCCAGAAACACGGTCATCGACGGAAATGTCCGCAGCCTTGCGAACATGCAGGTTGACGGCAACATAAAGGGCAACGTTGAAACCACCCGCGACATTGAGATGTCCGGCAAGGTGGTGGGTGACATAAAGTGCAATAACGCCAACATGAGTTCCGCTGCGATGCAGGGCAATATGACCCTTAAGGGAAAGATCCGCATGGATCGCGACACAATACTTATCGGCGACCTCAACTCACAGTATGCGGACGTCAACGGCAGAATAAGAGGCAAGCTGGAAATAGTCGGCAAGGCAGAGCTGAAGCGTGACGCCATAGTATTCGGCGATATCAATGCTTCCACCATCGCAGTCACCGACGGGGCTATCATACAGGGCTATGTAAACACGACCTTCCTTTCCAAGGAGGACAGCCGCAGCGTATTCCCCGAAGCTATATCCTTTGACAACAAAACGGCTGACAAGGCTTAATTCCGGAAAGGCAGTATCGTCTTATGAGCACCAAAAAGAAACAGAACACCGCACCGCTTATCGCAACAGTGATCATAGCAGGACTTGCCTGCGCCGCAGCCATTGCGGCGGTGATCATGATGAGCCAGTCCTCAAACAACGCTGTCGGCAGCGGGCAGAGCCAGACCCAAGGCTCCGGGCAGAACAGCTCTTACCTCACTCAGGAATACCGTGACGAGGCGGCTCTTGCAGCCCACGACCTGATGGACGACAGCCATGAGATACTCAGACTTTTCGTCACCGAGGGACTTCACCACAACGACGAACCGTACGGCAACCTGCCGGAGGACGGTTACTATACCGTAAACAACACCGACTACGACCTCGAAAAAATCCGGGAGCTTGTGCGCTCGGTATATGTCGAGGACACGGCGGAAAAGATACTCACGGACATTGACGGAAACGGGCTGACTGTTTACGCCAACAGAAAAATACAGCAGAAGGTTCAGACCACCGCCCTGCCCGAAGGCTCTACCGCCGAGGCGGACGAAACCGTGAGATACGAAACTGTCGAGGTTCTCGGTATAAGCTCCGACTTCACCGCAGACCCCTCAAAGAGCTGGGTGAGCTGCTCCATCACGATAGATTATGTCGAGGAGGGCAGATGTCGGCTGTCGATAGGGCTTTTCGACAACAAGCTTGAGGCTTCTCTCGGCACGGGCGAGGAATATTCCCAGACCGATGAGCCTGACGCTTCCTATACCGTCGATATGGTAAAGACAGACGACGGTTGGCGGCTGTCGGAATTCGTTACACGATAATGAGCGGAAACAAAAGTCCGTTTTCGGCATGGGCAGTGGCAAGCCAATTCGCTTTTGTGATACTTGCGCCGCTGCTGGTATTCATCGTCGGGGGACATTATGCGGTGCAGTACTACGAACTGCCCGACTGGGTGATGGCGGTCTGCGTGATACTCGGCATAGTATTTATGCTGAGCGGCGCAGTTTCCCACCTGATGAAAATGATACGCCTGTACGCAAAGGACGACAAGTCGAAATACCGCCGCTATTACAGCGACCGGAGCGACAACGACTATTACGACGACCACAGACATCAGTGAGGTGCGCATGGCGGCAAATAAATACAGCGTGACCCGGCAGGAGCTTCGCTCGATGCGCCCGTGGCTGCTTGCGATAAACGCAATGTATTTTGCGGTGCTGCTCCTGCTGTTCTTCACATGCGGATTTGATTATAGCCTACTTATTGGCGGTGTACTGGGAAATTTTGTAGGTGTGGGGAACTTTTGGTTGATGGGCATTTCAGCGGAAAACTCACTCCGGCGAAACTCAAAATCAGCACAGCGCTATATGAATACACTCTACTGCGTCAGATATCTGGGACTTTTTCTGACAATGACCGCAGCGGGGATTTTACCGTTCATTGATCTTATTTCTGCGGCAGTGCCGCTGTTCTTCCCAAGGATAGCAATAACCGTCAAATCCCTGTGGGAAACACGCACTCGGCGGAATAAAGATAAAGAGCAGCCTTGAGCTACCCAAGGGAAGCGCCGCAGAACCCAAGCATATGCGGCACAGCCCAGAACAGCGCCGCAGCAGCCGCTATCGGCGTGCGGCGGTGCAAAAATATTGGGAACCTCTAAAAACCTCCTTCACGGAAAATTTTCTGTGACTTTCGCCATCTGCTGCGTTTTGTTGCCTTGCAGCCGACAAAAGTCATGTACGAAAATTTCCTCGTGTCCCGGTTTTAGAGAACCCCTATTAAAAGGAGGAATGATAAGTTATGCCAGCAGCTTTGCTTTTGGCGACAGAGAGCGGATTCACAGTCACCGGTCCCAAAGTCATCGCCAGCTTTGAGCTGTTCGGGATACAGTGGAACCTCACGGAAACAGTGTTCATCCAATGGATAGTAATGCTGATCCTGCTTGTGGTTATGCTTATCCTGACGCATAAGCTGGAGGTGATACCAAGGACAAAGCGACAGGCGGCAGCGGAATGGATCGTGACCTTTGCCAGAAACATGGTGGATACCACCATGGGTCCCAAATACAAGGGCTACACCACATACATCGGAGCGCTTTTGTGCTTCCTGCTGCTGAACAACCTGATGAGCCTTTTCGGGCTCAAGAACCCGACCTCCGACATCTCGGTGACAGGCGCCATCGCATTGATAACGTTTGCGCTGACCCAGATCAACCGTGCAAGAACAGGAAAGGTCAAGGGCTTTTTCCACGCATTCATCGAACCTATGCCGTTCATGCTGCCGTTCAACATCATCGGCGAGATCGCAAACCCGCTGTCACAGGCGCTGCGTATCTTCGGCAACATGGTAGCGGGCATGGTTATCGGGGGTCTTATCTATTTCGCACTGGGCAACTTTGCGATACTGATCCCGGCGATAACCTCACTGTACTTCGACATCTTCTCGGCAGTTATTCAGGCTTACATCTTCACCACGCTGACTATGGCGTACATTTCAGGTGCGGAATGTGAGTGACGCAGCAAAATTCCGTTCAGGGAAACTCCCCTTCGGGGATAAAAATTATATCAAATGGAGGATACTACAATGGAAGATATGCAGCTTTTATCCAGCGCCATCGTACTCGGTGCGTCCGCACTCGGCGCAGGCACGGCAATGATCGCAGGTCTTGGCCCCGGTATCGGTGAAGGTATCTGCGCCAGCAAGGCAGTTGAAGCAATCGGCAGACAGCCCGAGGCTTCCGGTGCGGTAACAAGAACCATGATCATCGGCGACGCCCTCGCAGAGACCACAGGTCTGTATGCGCTGGTAATCGCACTCCTGCTCCTTTATGCAAACCCGCTGTTCAGCAATCTTACCGCTTTGTTCAACAAGTAATGACAGCACGCATAATGCATAAAGGGAGGAGTTGGAACAAATGCTGACACTTATAAGTGAAAGCGCAGCGCAGGAAGTCCTGCCGCTCGTTACCATCGACCCCGGAACCATCGTGTTCACCCTGATAAACACGCTGATCATCTTTATCCTGTTCAAAATATTCCTGTTTAAGCCGGTAGGCAAAATGCTCGACAAGCGCAACGAAATGGCGGCGGCTGAAATAGCCGAGGCAAAGCGGGCGAAAGAGTCCGCAGCCAAGACCGAGCAGGAATACCTCGAAAAGCTGGCGAAGGCAAAGGAGGAGGCCGCCGAAATCATGAAGCAGGCCAACGCCCGCGCACAGCGCCGCGAGGAGGAAATAATCAACGAGGCAAATCAGAAGGCGGCGGAGATCCGGTCGAAGGCAGAGGAGAATATCGAGCGCGACAGGCAGCGTGCCGTAAACGAGATCAAGGACGAAATCTCAGATATCGTTATAATGGCTGCCTCCAGCGTCGTTGAAAAGGAACTTTCCGCAAAGGACAACGAGGCGCTCATAAACAGCTTCCTCGAAAATGTCGGCGCTGCAAAGTGACCGCCGGAGAAAGGGACTTTTATGAACGACAAGGCTGAAAAGGTATACGCCGGGGCGTTCTTTGAACTGTGTTCGCAGGAAGCTCCGGATAAGCTGGGCGATATTCTCGGCGAACTGGACGCACTTGAGGAACTGTTTGCGCAGAACCCGGAATTCATCAAGCTGCTGGGAGCGCCCACGATCTCTCAGAACGAAAAGCTCGGCATGGTGAAAGACATCATCGCCGGCGGCGGTATCTCGGAGCTTACCGGGAATTTGCTGTGCGTTCTGACGGAATACGGGCGAATGAACTGCTTTGGCGGCATTCTGAAGAATTTCCGTGCGTCTTACAACGAGTATTTCAAGATAGCCGAAATAACCGTGACGAGCAGCGCTCCGCTGTCGGAGGCTGTTATCGAAAAGATAAAGACGAAGATGAACGAGGTAACGGGAAACTCCGTCAATATCAAGACAAAGGTCGATCCGTCGCTTATCGGCGGCGTTGTCATCGACTACGGCAGCACACGCTGGGACGGCAGCGTCCGCACAAGGCTCGCTGGCTTACGCAGAGAGCTGGGCGGCGTGATTGCCTGACAGTGCCATCATCAACAAGAAAGGGAT
>CAYRLM010000061.1:0-11367 GCA_964425035.1 uncultured Ruminococcus sp. | reverse complement strand
TTCTCTCAACGTAAGCGGTCGGGAACTTGGCGGAAGGATTGTAGGTCTTTTCAACAACGGAACCGGTGATAACGTTTCTCACCTTTGTTCTTACGAACGCCGCACCCTTGCCGGGCTTAACGTGCTGAAACTCGACAATCTGCATTACGTTGCCGTCTTCCTCGAATGTCATGCCGTTTCTGAAATCTCCTGCTGTGATCATAGTAGGGAACCTCCAAATTATTCTTAAATTATTAAGCAGCACACTTCTATCGTCTGCGCCTGCTTATCCGGAAGAGCCAAATTATGGAAAGCCCGTCCGCATAAATCTACTTTATTATTTTACCCTATTTCGCTTGAATTTTCAAGCCCTTTTCATAAAAAAATATGAAAAAATTATACCCGTTCATATGTGAATAAGGTTTTTGGTGGATTTTGTAAGCACATCACAGCCGTTTTCGGTGACTGCCACCATATCCTCTATACGCACGCCGAACATTCCGGAGATGTAAGCGCCGGGTTCAACCGTGACAATCATGCCGGGCTTCAGCATTGAACGGCTGCGCTGTGAAAGCGTCGGCTGCTCGTGTATCTCCAGCCCCACGCCGTGACCCAGACCATGCCCGAAATATTTGTCATAGCCGCCCCATGCGGCAAGTGTGGCTCTTGCGACGCTGTCTGCGACCTTGCCGTTTATGCCGGGCTTCACTGCCTTTATTCCGTCCTGATTGGCGTAATATACGGCGTTGTACAGCTTCTCCATCTCCGGGGATATGTTTCCGACGGCAAGCGTTCTGGTCATATCGCTGTGATAGCTGTCCACGACTGCGCCGAAATCCAGCGTGAGGAACTCCCCCTCACACAGCTTCTTGTCCGTCGGCACGGCATGAGGCGAAGCCGAATTTACGCCGGAGGCTGCGATTGTTTCAAAAGACAGGTCGTCCGCACCGCAGTCCATCATGTAGTAATTCAGCAGAGCAGCAACCTGCTTTTCCGTCATGTCACGGTTTATATTGTCCACCAGCCGCTCGAACGCTTTCTCTGCGATACGCTGAGCCTTTACTATAAGCCCTATCTCTTCATCGGTCTTGATAATGCGCATATCCCATATGAACTGCGACAGCTCCGGCGAAGCGTCCAGCTCCGCAAAGTGCAGCTTGTCACGGTAGTCTGCGTATTCCGTCAGGGTCATATAGTCGCTTTCAAGCATCAGTCTGCGGATATCGTGCTTTAACATCAGCTCCGTCAGCTGCGAGCGCATATCCTCCAGAAGCAGCACACGGCAGTCCGTCACACGCTGCTTTGCCTTGTCGAAGTACCTTGAATCAATGATAAGGTAGCTCTGCTCCTTTGTCACGAGAATTACCCCTGCGGAGGACTTGAAGCCGCAGAAATACCTGCGGCTGACATCTGATGTGATGAGCGCACCGCATTCCCGCCCGTCCAGCTTTTGCTGAAGTCTTTCGATATTAGTCATGGCAGTCACCGAGGATATTCTCCAGCGCATACAAAGCCAGCACATAGCTGCCGCTGCCGAAGCCGGCGATAGTCCCCCTGCATACGGGGGCTATCACGGAATTTTTGCGGAACTCATCTCGACTGTTGACATTTGACAAATGCACCTCAATAACGGGTATCCTTATTGCGGCAATTGCGTCACGGATAGCGTAGCTGTAATGCGTGTAAGCCCCTGCGTTCAGAATTACCCCCGAGCAGTCAAGTCTGGACTCGTGCAGACGGTCTATAAGAACGCCCTCCGAATTGCTCTGGAAGAACACCGGCTCAAAGCCCATGCTGCGAGCCTTTTCGTCCAGCATATCGTTGATGGAGTTCAGCGTTTCGCTGCCGTAAATATTCGGCTCTCTCTCACCCAGCAGGTTAAGATTCGGGCCGTTCATTATCAGTATCTTCTTCATGTAATTACCTCCCCTTAAAGCGACTCAAAATACCGTTTCATCTCCGCTGCGTCCTCAGCCTGCGTTCCGGCGGATTCGCAGATTATCGACGGCTGCATTTTGCGGGCGTGTATCTCCTGCATAAGCGGCTGATATTCCGGCCCGAACTGCGTGTCCTCAAAGGTCAGATGACGTTTTTCGCCGCCCGAGGTGTATTCTATCCGGCTGAAATGTATGTGCATATTGTCCAGACGTTCCCTGCCAAGCTTATTTTCGATGAGGTCAAGCATTTTCGCATAGTCCTCGCGCCCGGTTATGCCGCCGTGCGTGCGCGCGTAAAGATGTCCGAAATCCACTGTCGGCAGAAATCTCTCGTCAACGCCGCAAAGCTCCAGAACCTCTTCCAGAGTTCCCAGCTGATTTATCTTTCCCATTGTTTCCGGGCAGATAACCATGTCGGAAAGCCCCTCACTGTCAAGCCGCTTTTGCGCCGCTCTCAGAGTGTCCTTCGCAAGCTCCGTCGCCTGCTCCCTCGTCATTTTTGAGCAGCTGCCGCTGTGCACCACAATTTTCACTGCGCCGACGGAATGTGCCGCCTGTGCCGATCGCAGGATATACTCCACGCTTTTGAGCCTTGTTTCCTCCTCAACGGAGGAAAGCGAAATGAAATACGGCGCATGAAGCGTGACATATATTCCATGCTCCGCTGCCAATCTGGGGAGCAGCGCAGGCGTCTTTTCGGACAGCCTTACTCCCCTGCCGCACTCTATCTCATAGCCGTTTAACCCCAGACCCTCCAGATACTCCGGCAGCTGTTCGGGGAATTTACGTTTCCCCCAGCTTTCCGCGTTTCCGCCCGGGCCGAATGATATCGCCATCTACTTCTCCTCCAGCTTTGAATAATCCCTGTGGAACACTGCGCTCTCCACCCTGCGCTTCAAGCGGAACGTCCATGTCTTTTCAAGGTGGAACGGCTCGACAAGCACCGTACGTATTCCGGCAAGATTTCCCGCCATGACGTCGGTGAATATCTGGTCGCCCACCACAAGCGTTTCTGACCTTTTTACGCCCATAGCCTTAACCGCACGGTTCACGCCGAACGGCAGCGGCTTTGCGCCGTTGGCGGTGAACTCCAGCCCAAGCTTTGCGGCAAGCGGCGCAACACGCTTGTTGGTGTTGTTGGACACAACCCGCATTTTTATTCCCAGACTGCGCATTTTGCCCAGCCACTCGTCTACGCCGGCTTCTGCGGCGGGATTTCCGTGCATGGACAGCGTGTTGTCCATATCGAGGACAAGCGCCTTAACGCCGTTCCCGCTCAGAAAATCCTCGTCTATCCGCAAAACGCTTTTCAGCCAGAATGTCGGCTTAAACAGCATAATTCCTCCAATTTAACAGCTGCCGTATACTTCCGAATTTTTCGGTCTGCCGTCAGGCTCAAAACCGAGAACATGACCGTTCTCTCCCTGCCGCACATACCGCTCGTTTCATAGCAGTACTCTCCATATACAATTAAACCGGACAGTAAGTCTGCCCGGTTCAACCGTTGTGTTTTAGTCGCACTAAGCTCGGAAAGATCAGAACTTACGCTTGCGAGCAGCTTCGGACTTCTTTTTACGTTTTACCGAAGGCTTTTCGTAATGCTCTCTCTTACGAACTTCAGCAAGAACGCCGTCCCTTGCACATGAACGCTTGAAGCGCTTGAGGGCGGTATCAAGAGATTCATTTTTGCCAAGACGAATTTCTGCCATCTATATTTCCCTCCCTTTGCCAAGAGGCATAGGTTTTCTACAAAATAGTAGCTATACAAAAAGTATATAATTTATTATATCTCAAACACCACGATTTGTCAAGCCGTAAACCGAAATTTATTTGCTTTTTTTGATTTTCGTGAATTATGCCAAATCCTGATGTTGAAAATTAGTGCTTTCAACAAAACAAACAGAACCTCGAAAAAGCCTCGTCGGGAATTTCCGGCTGTCTGCGTCGATTATTCCGTCACCATATCGGATATATCAACGGGCGTGCCGTCCGCCCAAAGGCGCTCAAGCTGGTAGAAATCCCGTGTTTCCTCAAGGAAAACATGCACGATTATGTCGTAGTAATCCAGCACTATCCATGTCTGGCTCTGGTAGCCCTCAATGCTCTTGGGCTTCACTCCCTTTTCGCCGAGCCGATATTCCACCTCGTCCGCCAGCGCCTTTACCTGCGTTGTGCTGGAAGCCGACGCAATAACGAAATAGTTTGCGAGTATCGTCAGCTCCTCGACTTTAAGGGCGGTTATATTCTTTGCTTTCTTGGAATCAAGCGCCTTTACGGCGATCTCAAGTTCTTCTCTGTCGGTCATAAGATCTCCTTGTCCGTATTGTATTTAAGATAATAATTGTATGCTTCAAAGGTATAGTGCGGCAGGTTTCCGCATTTCCTGCACACGTCCGAGATATTGTAGGCGAGCGCCACCGCCATTGCCTTGTCAAGGCTGCCGCGGCATATCCTGCGGAATTTGTCGACATCCTTGTAGCTGCGCTCTGCGGATATCATGTCGCCGAGGTATACTATCTTCTCCAGAAGCGTCATCTTCGCACAGCCGATTGTGTGAAAGCGTATTCCCGCAAGTATCTCCTCGTCGTTGATGCCCAGCTTGTCACGGACAAATGCCGCCCCTGCGACGGCATGCCACAGTGCGGGAGTGTCTATCTCCGCCGGATCGGGCCGCATTCCGCTTTCGACCGTCATCATCTTCTGGCGCTCGGGCAGCTCCTCCTTCATGATATCATGAAGCATTCCGGCAAGGTAGCAGCGCTTCTTGTCCGCACCGAACCTGTCCGCAAGCTCCCAGCACGCCTCCGCAACGTTCATGGTGTGCGTGAAGCGCTTTTTGGAAAGCCGCTCCTTAAGCAGCTTTTCATACCCGTCAAATTCCTTGTATCTGCTCAATTGCCGCCCCCGTTGCCCTTATAAAGTCCCTTTTCTCGGATATAGTCCGCAACGCCCTGCGGAACCATTCCCGAAATATCTTCTCCGTTTGCCGCAGCCATGCGCACCTGCGTTGACGACATCGTGACCGCCTGCGTCGGCAAAACCTTTACTCTGCCTATTTCATCGGCGTATTCCATCATATCCGCAAGGCTGTCGCCGTCACGTGCGGCGGCGCAGACCTTTGTTTCCTTGAGCAGCGCTTCGTACTTGTACCACTTCTCAAAGCTGAACAGCATATCTCCGCCGATTATCAGAAAGAACCGCTCGTCCGGGTACTGCTCCCTGAGCGCGCGCACGGTGTTTATCGTGTAGCTTGTGCCGCCCAGACGCACCTCGATATCGCATATCTCCGCCGACGGAATATGCCCGAAAGCACGCCGGCACATCTCTGCCCTGTCCTCATACGGCAGAAGCTCGGTGTGCTTATGCGGCGAGGAATACGTCGGGACAATAAGCAGCCTGCGCAGCTTCAGCTGCTTGACGGCTTCCTCGGCAAGGCGGACATGCCCGTTATGCACCGGGTTGAACGCTCCGCCGAAAATCCCGGTTTTTTTCACGCTGTCACTCAAGCTCTATCACCCTCTTCTTGGGATCCTTGCTGCGGCGCCACAGCACGAATTTCCTGCCTATTACCTGAACCACGTCGGCATTCACCAGCTCCGCTATCATATCCGCCGCTTCTCTTGCGGTGAGTTCGCAGTTCTCCTGAACCCCCACCTTTATCAGCTCCCGTGCGTTAAGCACATCGTCAAGCTGCTTTATAAGCTCCTCTCCCACGCCCTGCTTTCCCACAAAAAATATGGTGCTGTAACTCTGCGCAATCGAACGAAGCTTCGCTCTCTGTTTACTTGTCAGCATTAACCGAATTTCTCCTTCAATATCACGGCAAGCTGCTCAAACGCCCTTGCCCTGTGGCTTATTCTGTTTTTCTCGTCCTCATCAAGCTCCGCCATGCTTCTGTCCTCGTCCACCATAAATATGGGGTCGTAGCCGAAGCCCTTGCCGCCGGTCATCTCGTCGCCTATGTAGCCCTCGATTTCACCGGTAACGGAATACTCGTCGTCCTGTGCATAAATAAAATATATCGAGCAGACAAAGCGTGCTTCTCTGAGCGGGCGGGAAACGCCGTGCATTTCTTCCAGCACCTTCTCGCAAAGCTCCTTGTCCGTGGCGCCCTCTCCGGCATATCTTGCGGAATAAATGCCCGGAGCGCCGTTGAGGAAGTCTATTTCAAGGCCGCTGTCGTCCGCAATTGTCGGCAGCTTGGTAGCCTCAAACACGGCGCGTGCCTTGATGTGCGCATTCTCCTCAAAGGTATCGCCGTCCTCGATTATCTCATCAGCAAAGCCTGCCTCCCGCATAGATACAACGTCAAAGCCATACGGCTCCAGAAGCTTTCTGAACTCCCGGATTTTGCCCTGATTGTTTGACGCAATGATCAGCCGCTGTCGGACAGGCGACGAGGCGGCAGGTTTTTCTTCGCCGGATCTGTGAAGATGTTTCATAAAAAATCCTTTCCAATTTTCTGCACCGTTACGGTGCGCAATTAAGCCCGTTTAAGGGACAATATATTCTCCGATATCCTTATTCAAACAAAGCCTGAACATAGTCCTCCGGAACGAACGGCTGGAGATCGTCTGTTTTTTCTCCCACACCGACAAGCTTTACGGGTATTCCAAGTTCATTCTTTATAGGTATTATTATACCACCTTTTGCGGTTCCGTCAAGCTTTGTAAGCACAATTCCGGTAATTTCGGCACTTTCACTGAAAAGCTTAGCCTGATTAACCGCATTTTGCCCGGTAGTTGCGTCAAGAACCAGTAAAGTTTCAACGCATGCGTCGGGAAGCTCTCGGTCGATTACCCTTGCGATCTTTTTAAGCTCCTCCATAAGGTTCTTTTTATTGTGAAGCCTGCCTGCGGTATCGCACAGAACCACGTCGGCATCTCTCGCCTTTGCTGCGCTCAGTGCGTCGAATACCACCGCCGCAGGGTCGCTGCCCTCGCTGTGCTTGACGATATCCACTCCGGCTCGCTGCGTCCAGACATTGAGCTGGTCTATCGCCGCCGCGCGGAAAGTGTCCGCCGCCGCAACGATTACCTTTTTGCCCTGTGCCTTGAGGTTCGCCGCCAGCTTTCCTATCGTGGTGGTCTTTCCTGCGCCGTTCACGCCTATGACCATCACGACGGACGGCTTGGTGTCAAGCCTAAGCTCATTGCCGCCCGTGAGCATTTGCGCGATTATATCACGCAGAAGCCGCTTCACGTCCGCAGGGTCGGAGGCTCCCGTGCGTTTCACCGCCTGACGGAGCTTGTCGCATATCTCCATCGAGGTTTCTGCGCCGATATCCGAAAGTATCAGCGTTTCCTCCAGTTCCTCGAAGAAGTCCTCGTCTATCTTCGTGAAGCTGTTCATCAGCAGTTCCAGCTTGCCGATGAAGCCGTCCTTCGTCTTTTTCAGACCGTTTTTCAGCTTCTCGAAAAATCCCGCTTTCTTGGGCGCTTCCTCCGCAGCTTCATCGGAAGCCTCCTCACGCTCCTGCACGTCCGCCTCCGTCAGCGGCTCTTCGGGCGCTGCTTCGGCTTCGGGAGCCTGCTCCTGAGCGTCCTCCCGCAATTCTTCGGGAATATCACCGTCATTCGGCTCAGCCGACTCTTCCTCACCGACTTCCGTCTGCGGGGCAAGAAGCTCCTCATCGCCGTCCTCCTGTTTCTTTTTTTTGAACTTATCAAAAAATCCCATGTGACCTCCGTTCGGTTAGTTCGGTTAGTTGATTGGTTAGCTGCGTCGGATCGGTGCGGTGCTGCATTTATTTCAGTTCAACGTCCAGCTCGTCCGCAAGATCCCGCCGCAGCAATCTCGACACGCCCTTTTCCTGCATGAACACGCCGTAAAGCACCTTGCAGCCCTCGATCGTGCCTCGGCGGTGCGTTATAACCATAAGCTGGGTCTGGCTGCTGAATTGGTTCAGGTATGTGATGTACTTGTCCACGTTTACGTCGTCCAGCGCTGCGTCCACCTCGTCCAGCATACAGAACGGGGTAGGACGGTGCTTGAGTATTGCGAAGTATATCGTAATAGCCACCATCGTCTGCTCGCCGCCCGACAGGGAAATCAGGTTCTTTATGACCTTTCCCGGCGGGGCTGCAAGTATCTCAATGCCGGAATTAAGCACGTCCTCCGGGTCGGTGAGTTTTAACTCGCCGTGCGCCCCGTCGCCGAAAATGCTGACGAATATTTCCTTGAAGCTCTTGTTTATCTCCTCGAAGCTGTTGATGAACCGTGTTTTTATGTCCTCGGTAAGGTCTGCGATGAGCCGCTCCAGTTCTTTCTTGCTCTTCTCGATATCCGCAAGCTGTGCGGTCTGGAACTCAAACCTCTCCGCCACCGTGCGGTATTCCTCGATGGACTCCATGTTTACATTGCCCAGAGAGGATATCTTTTTGCGCAGCTCCTCCAGATCGTTTTCCGCCATCAGCAGATTTTCCAGCGGCTTTGCCTGCTCCATCGCCATCGACACGGTAAGGTCGTAGCTGTCCAGCAGCATTGACACAATGCGCTCCTGCTCCCGTACCTCACCGGTGCGGCGCTCCTCCAGCCTTGCTATTTCCTTTGAGAAATGCTCCTTGTTGGACACCGCCTCGTTGATATCACGGTGCATTTGACCTATTTCAAGCTCCAGCCGCTCTATATCTCCCAACGATCGGCTGATATCGGCCTCCTTGTCGCTGAGTTCGCCGCTGTGCTGCTCTATTTCTTTCTTCACACGCTCTATGTCAAGGCGAATGCGGTCGTCATCGGCGTCCAGCGCTGCGACCGCTTCCTTGTAGCTGTCGCTGCTGCGGAACAATGTGCGGCGGTTCTCCTCCCGTGTGCGTATCTCGACTTTGTATGCGTCAATGTCCTTTTCTGCGGAAACACGGTCGAGGTTCAGCTGCGAAAGGCTGTCCGACAGCTCCTTTAAGTTCGCCGCCGCCGTTTCACGCTCGCTGCCCGACTGCTTCTGCCGCTCCTCCAGCAGGGCTATCTGCCTGTCGCACTCTTCTACCGTGCCTCGGCTCTCCTCAAGCAGGCTGCGGTACTGCGCTATCTGTCGGTCAAACCGCTCCAGCGCCTGCCTTGCGGATTCTCCCTGACGGGAAAGCTGCTCGATCAGCATGTCGTATTTCGACGCTTCCGCACGGACGTTTATCTCCTGAGCGTCAAGCGCTTTCAGTTCGTCCTCCATGCCCTCTATCTCAACGGAGAACTTCGCAGCCTCCGCCTGATACTGACGATAAGCCTCGGTCTTTTCGGCAAGCGTTTTGCGCAGGGCGATGACCTCGCCGTAAAGGGCGTCCTTCTCCTGCTTGCGGGAGATTATGCCCGCACCGCTGCTGCGGCTTCCTCCCGTAAAGGAGCCTCCGGCGTTCACCACCTGACCGTCCAGCGTGACTATCCTGAAGCGTGCGCCGTATTTCTTGCTGAGAAACGCCGCCGTGTCGATATCGTCAACTATCGCCGTAAGTCCCAGCAGATAGCCGATTATGTTTCTGTAATCCTCGTCGCAGTCCACAAGGTCGCTCGCAATGCCCTCAAAGCCCTGCTCGGACTGTAATCTCGGCTCGTTGAGATAACGCCCTTTCATCGCCGTCATGGGCAGCATTGTGGCACGTCCCGCATTGGTTTCCTTTAAGAAGCGTATGCAGCGCTTGGCGGTTTCCTCGTTGTCCACGATTATGTTCTGCATTGCCGCACCCAGCGCTGTTTCTATCGCTGCGACATATCGGTCGTCCATGCTCACAACGTCAGCCACCGTGCCGTGAATTCCGCCCATTCTGCCCTGTCGGGAGGCTCTCATCAGTTCCTTTACGCTGTGGGTGTAGCCCTCCATGGATTTCTCCACGTCCTCCAGCAGCTTATAGCGCTTCTGCTTTGTGTCAAGCTCGTCGCTCACTCTGTCCGCTTCGGATTTTGCGTCGTTCATGCGGCGCATTTTGCCCTCGCCCAGCCGCTGATATCCGGCAAGCTTGTTCTGCTTTGCGGAACGCTGCCCGGCAATGTCCTCCAGCTGTTTCAGCGCACTGTCACGGCTGTCGGCGTATTCACGCAGCTTGCTCTCGGCGTTCTCTGCGTCGCTGATAAAGGTCTGCTTCTGCTCCTCCGCCTCCCGTGCGGAACGCTCCGCCTGTGCGGATTTCACGTCGGCTTCGCTGCGCTCTCGGTATACCTGCGCCAGCTCCTGATCCAGCTCGGAATACGCCTTGTCGCTCTCTGCGCTGCGCTCGGCTATCTCGCTCAGCTTCGCCTGCAAACCCTCACGGCGCTGCTCCATTGCGGTCAGCTCACGCTGCTTGTCCTCGATTTTCAGGCGAAATTCCTTTATGCCCTCGTCGAAGCTGCGGCTGCTTTCCTCCGCATTGGCTATCTGTTCCGCAAGCTCCCTGCGGCGGTTATCGTTGTGCATGAGGTCGTTTTCAAGCACCTGTATGCTTGAACGCTTCTCGGCTATCTCGGTGTTCACCGCCTCGCGGCTTCTGCGGCTGCGCTCCAGCTCCGCCTGTATGCGCTGCTTCTGCTCGGTGCTGCGGTCTATGCTGTCCTGTAATTTCTGTGCGTCCTTTTCGTAATGCTCGCACTCCGCACGGTTGAGCAGCAGGTCGTCGTCCAGCTTCTTTATTGCGCTGCGGCGCTCCTCATAGTGGGCTGCGCCGACGGATATCTCCAGTTCCTTCCTGCGGTCGAGAAGCTCTGCGGCAAGCATCGCCTTTTCGGACTGCCGTTTCAGCACGGGCAGCCGCTCCTCGTCCAGCCTTATTATGTCCTTCTGACGCAGGATATTCTCCTCGGCGCTTTCCAGCTCCTTTTCCGCCTCCGCTTTTTTGTGCAGGAACAGCGAAATTCCCGCCGCCTCCTCGAATATCTCTCGGCGCTGCGTTCCTCTGGCGTTGACTATTTCCGCAACCCTGCCCTGACCTATGATGGAATATCCGTCACGCCCCAGACCCGTGCCGAGCAGCATCTCCTGAATGTCCTTCAATCTGGATTTTGCGCCGTTGATGAGGTACTCGCTCTCGCCAGTGCGGTAAAGCTTACGGGAGATGGTCACCTCGTCTGCGTCCACCGCAAGCGCACGGTCGGTGTTGTCAATGCACAGTGCCACCTTTGCAAATCCCATAGGCTTGCGGTCGGTCGTGCCGTGGAAGATAACGTCCTCCATCTTCTCGCCGCGCAGGGTCTTTGCGCCCTGCTCTCCCATGACCCAGCGCAGGGCGTCGCTTATGTTGCTCTTGCCGTTGCCGTTGCTGCCGACTACGGCGGTGGTCTGGGCATCGAAATTCAGTACCGTCTTATCGGCAAAGGATTTGAACCCGTGTATCTCCAGTGACTTAAAAAACATTCACAAACCTCGCAAATCAGCGCACCTCGATATAGGCGCCGTCCAGCGGCATTATATCCACGTCATATCCCAGCTCCTTGAGCGCCGAGATATTGCTGCGCTTCTGTCCGACAGCCTTGCTGATATTGCGGCGGT
>CAYRLM010000060.1:0-11432 GCA_964425035.1 uncultured Ruminococcus sp. | reverse complement strand
TTGGCGGCGGCAGCAGCGTAGCTGCGACTTCAAGCCGCCAATGCAGCTAAAGGGGGTTGCGTCCACCCCCGATTCGCAGACAATAGTCTGCGAATAAAGGCTTTTTCGACGGTTTAACCCCTGCGGAAATCCGCAGGGGTTTGCTCTATATTGCCCGATATCAGAAATACTTGTTTGAATGAGCCTTGATGTACTCAACAACCTCTTCGGCGTAGCAGAATGCCATGCTTACGCAGGTATCGGCACAGCCGTAGTAGATCGCAATTCTGCCGGTATCCTTGTCGCAGAGAGCTGCGCAGGGGAATGTAACGTTCTGTACGTCGCCGACAGTTTCATAAATCTCACGGGGATTGATGAGGTACTCCTTGCAGCGGTACTTAACCTTCCAAGGCTGATCCTTGTCGAGAATGCATGCGCCGAAGCTGTATACAAAGCCGTTGCAGCTTTCAAGTACGCCGTGATAGAACACCAGCCAGCCCTCGCTTGTTTCAATCGGGATAGGGCCTGCGCCGATCTTCTTGCTCTCCCAGCCCTTGTCGGGAGCCATAACATGTCTGTGCTTGCCCCAGTAGGTCATATCCTTGGAGTGGGACAGATACATGTCGCCGAAAGGTGTGTGACCGGAATCGGACGGACGAGAGAACATTACATACTCGCCGTTAATCTTTCTGGGGAACAGAACGCCGTTTCTGTTGAAAGGCAGATATGCGTTCTCCATCTGGTGGAATTCCTTGAAGTCCTTTGTCCAGCCCACGCCGATTGTGGGCTTCCAGCCGTAAGCGTTGCACCATGTGATCCAGAAGCGATCCTCGATCCATACGCAGCGGGGGTCGTAGCCGTACTGCCACGGATTTGCCTCGGCGGTTTCGGGATCGTCGTTTATCCACTGTACACGCTCAGGATTGATGTTCCAGTGAATACCGTCCTCGGAGAAGCCGGCGTGAATAGCCATGTTTCTTTCCTTGTCGTCTACACGGAATACGCCTGCAAAATGACCCTTGTCGCTCTCAAAGGGAACAACTGCGGAATTGAAAATTGAGTTGCTGGTGGGAAGCAGATCGCGGGGAATGACGGGATTGGCGTTGTAACGCCAGATAACGTCCTTACAGCCCTCGGGTCTGTCCTGCCATGGCATGTTGGGAATGCTCTGTCCGATGATTTCCAAGCTCATGTTAATACCTCTCTGAATAAACTTTCTATCTGCGGAATTTCCGCACCTATTATCTAATAGTATAGCAAATATTCCGCAAGAATTCAATAGTGTTTTTGACTAAATCTTATAGAGCTGTCATGTGCATTATTACTTAAATATCAGTCATTTATTAGCTAATTGTTTGTGCTATTTTCCGGAATACAAATCTCTCTGCGCCACTGCCAGCCTGTCGCAGCGTTCGTTCTCCTCGTGACCTGCGTGACCCTTTATCCAGCAAAATTCCACGTCATGCACCGCCAGCAGGTCGAGAAGCTGCCCCCAGAGATCGGGGTTCAGCGCCGGTTTTCCGTCGGATTTTTTCCAGCCACGTTTTTTCCAGCCCTGCGCCCAGCCCTTGCTTATGCCGTCCACCACATACTTGCTGTCGGTGGTGAGCTTTACCTTGCAGGGGAATTTCAGCGCGGACAGCGCCATAATTACCCCGGAAAGTTCCATGCGGTTATTTGTCGTGTGCGCTTCGCCGCCGGACATTTCCTTTTCTTTTCCGTCGCAGCGCAGTATCGCTCCCCAGCCGCCGGGACCGGGATTTCCGCTGCACGCTCCGTCGGTGTATATCTCAACGAATTTCATCTATACCTCCGTTATTACATAAATATTCACCCCCGATTGAAGTCGGGGGTGAACTGTTTCGCCGTAAATCAGTTTGCAAGACCGGCTCTTGCGATACCTTCCGTGAAGTACTTCTGTAAGAAGATGTACATGATAACGATAGGAGCTATCGCAAGCAGGCAGGCTGCTTCCATCCATACCACATAATCCGTCGCAATGCCGACCTGATTGTCGAGGTACATTGAGATGATGTTCGTGATGTTGTTTACCTTCAGAGCGATTGTATCGGGATTGCTGAAGTACATGGAGGATACATAGTAGTCGTTCCAGTACCATACGATCGAGAAGATGAATACCGTCAGGAATGAGCTTGCGGCATTCGGTATCATTACGCTGATAAAGGTCTTGAACGGCCCGCAGCCGTCAAGGTAGGCGGCGTCCTCAAGCTCCTTGGGAAGCCCTCTGAAGAACTGACGGAACAGGTAGATGAACAATCCTGCTCTGATACCGTTGCACATAACCGCCGGAATGTACATACAGAAGTTTGTGTTCGTCAGGTTGAGGGAGTCACCCATCGTTGCGTTGAACAATCCGAAGATATCGAAATATCTGAACTGCGAGAACTGCGGAATAAGTATAATCTGTATCGGTACGATAATTTGCAGCAAAACAATTGCGAAGAAGAAATTCTTGCCCTTGAACTTGAAACGTGCAAACCCGTAGCCGGTCAGCGCACAGGTTGCCACCTGAAGCACCGAGGACACGATGTTCAGCACGATCGTGTACCACAAAGTGCTGGGATAGCTGGTAGCATTCCATACCTCAACGAAGTTCTCAAAACGGATAGTCTTGGGTATCCACATGATGGACGGGTCGTTCATCTCAGACTGCGGTCTGATGGATGTGGAAATCATGTAGAGGATAGGATAAAGGATTACGAAGGAAAGTCCGAAGATGATAACCGCACGGAAGAACGGCCATACATAGCTGGAAATTCTGCGCCAGAACAGATATCTGTAATGCTTCTTTTCCTTTGCGGTGTACCTGTGATAATTCCTGATGATGTCAAAGTTGCTTACACGGTACTCGTCCTTCTTCTTTTTGGACTTCTTGGGCGAACCGGTCTGAATGGCAGTCACCGCAACCGCAGCGTCGGAATTGATGTCTGCGATGGTTTCGGCAATTGCCTCTGCTGTCGGTTCAGCAGCTTCTGTTACATTTTCAGCAGGCTGATCAGCAACATTATTGATTTCAAATTCGTTTTCTGTCACTTCTCTGACCTCCTTAATCATTCTCGTAGTATACGAACCTGTTGATTATCACGCAGATAAGACCCAGACACGCTCCTACTATTGCGAAGTAGATCCACGCCAGCGCAGCCGCATAGCCGTATTCCCAGTTGCCGGACTGCTTGAGTACGTATTTCATGACCTCGTTGTCGGTTGACACGAATGCGTCGATTACGGTATAAACAAGGTTTGAAAGGATCATCGGCGAGATGTACGGGAAGGTAATCTTCCAGAAGAACTCCCACGCCGTAGCGCCCTCAATGCTTGCAGCCTCCTTAGCTGACGGAGGAATTGTCTGCAAAGCGGAAAGGAATATCAAAATCTGGATACCGGAGTTCCATACAAGGTTCAGTACGTCGGAGGTAATGCTCTTGATGACGTCGGTGAACGTCTGGTTCAGGTTGTAGATACCGATGAACTCCATCAGCTCCGTTACAAGGTCTGTCTTGAACAGTGTGCTGAACTGTGAAGCGTCGGATATACCCTGAGATGTCATGTCACCGTTGATAACACTGATGACAGGGCCTGTTGCTATCAGTACCGGCAGGAAGAATATCGCACGGGCGAAGGTTCTTCCTCTGAACTTCTGGTTCAGGATAACGGCAATGAACAGCGAGAATATCATGATAACAATGGTATTCGGGAGTATCTCGCCCAGCGACGAGCCGAGCTTCGGCAGGAAGTCCGTATCAACGGTGAATGCGTTGATGAAGTTCTTGAAGCCGTTCCACTCGGTATAGATACCGGCGGAGGTCATACCCATCTCAAGTGCGTCCGACTTTGCGAGCAGCTTGGTGTCGCACAGCGAATACCAGAGAGATGTGAGTACCGGGATAATGAACAGCCACAGCGTTCCTATGAACCAAAGCGCAATAAAGCCGTAGCCGTAAAGTCCTTTCTTCTTCTCGTAGGGAATTTTGGTGGTCTTGATCTTGATCTGTGCCTTTTCTCCGCCTCTGCGGCGGATATCTACCTCCTCATTGGCTGCGTTGAGTGCAGCCGCTGCGGCGGTGTTGTGAGCTGACACCCTCTGCACGGGTGCTTCGGGTACTGACTCTGTCTGCTTGTTCAGATCAGCTGCGCTGTTTGTATCGCTGCCGGCAGCAGTGCCGAATTCAAGTTCGTCATTCATCAGTCAGTTGTCGCTCCTTTCGTTTCAAAATCGGAAAGCTTTACCTCGGTGCCGTTGATGACTATGCTGAGGGTTTGCAGGTTTACCTCTACGACAGTTCCGTCAGAGAAGGTAGACTTGTAGTTGTATCTGTCGATACGCTCGAAATCCTCGATAGTTTCATCGGTGAGAGGAAGCACATACTGCTGCATGAACTTGTATTCAGCGCAGATATCCTCTACCCAGCCGCTGTAATAAGTGTAGAACAGCTCGTCATAAGAGCAGTCGGTAAATTCGTTCGGATCCTGATACATTACCTCATAGTGAAGAGGAGTGCCTGTAACAACGGAGTAAACGAACAGCTCGTCTGCGCTGGAGCTTGCGTTCTTTGCCTTTGTGGTGTAGGGGATATATCCATGGATAACCAGCTCATAGAACGGGATATCGTAGTCGTATACGTCAAAGTTGCTGCTGTAAAGCGGAACGTCCTTGAGGTAATCGACATAGGGGAGTGCGTAGTCGTTTGCAGCGCCGGCAACAAACGTCATGTTGCTCTGATTTATCATCTCATAGCCTGCGATAAGCTCGTTAATCGCCTGCTGACGAGAGGTGTATCTTGAGGTGTTGCTGGAGTAATCGCTGTACAGCGTGCTTGTGCCGTCCGCAACGGAAATCGCCTGCATTCCCTCCTTTGTAAAGCTGGAGATGACCTCGCCGTAAACCTTCTGGAAGAAAGACGGTGAAAGAATGTACCAGCTGCTTCTGGTGTCATGCGGCGTACCGAACGCCAGCTCGTAAACGTTCTGCGTTGCGTAGGCCTTTGTTATCTGTATCGAGGAAGCGCCCGTCTTGGTGTAGCCGTTGCCGCTGCGCTCGTAGTTCATAAGGTCAACGCTCGGCGCAAGGATAATTCCGTTTGCCTCGCAGTAGCTCTTCAGTTCCTTGAACTTGTTCTTTCCGCCCAGTGTGCCGGAATAGTCAACGGAGTTCGATATCCTGCTGGTAATTCCAGCAGTGTTGAAGTCCTCGTAGCTGAGGATTATGTTTGACACACCGTTGTTGTTCAACTCCTGAAGTATTTCCTTTGCCTGCTCATAGGTAGTCGCAGCGGTTTCGAGGTTTACGGGGAAACCGAGTATCGACTGCTCCTTGATTGTGCCGCCGTAAATGTCGAGATAAAGCGGAGCCTCCTCCTTATCGGTCTTGGTAAGCCCCTTTTCCTCAACGAGATACTGCTGGTAACGCTTAGCCACGTCAACGTAGCTTACGTTGTCCTTTACGATAGGATAATATCTTACCGTCAGGCGATCCTCCGGGATCTTGCTCTCCTGATAAGCGGTCAGCGCCGTTGAGTTGGTGCCGCCCATGTAATAGGAGTCGGACGCTCTCAGCTGGAAGTTGAACCAAGCGGAGTTGTAGCTGGTTGCTTTCTGACCGGATACCGCCGCATTTGCGGTAGCATATGCCGAGCCTTCGGTTACTATCTCAAGAAGCGCATTGTCGCTTCTTACGATACCCATTATCGGGAGGTAAGCCTGCTCGGTCTTTGACGGAGCCATATCCTGGCTCTTTGCAAGATCTCTGCCGTATATTTTCTGCGAATAGGTATTCGTGTTGCTCTTGCCGTTGTTGAAGTTGATTACTGCGCCCGAGCCGTCGGGAGTGATTATGTATCCTTCCTCGTCGCTGTAAGCTGCGCCGAGATCCTGAAGGAAGTTGAAATCAACTATCGAACGGATACCGCTGCTGTCGGCGGTTGTGCCGCTTCCCTCTCTGTCGCCCTGCATCTCGACCTCGTATATCTCGTCAACTGCGACGGAAGCCTCGATGTAGTCGTCTTTAAGGGTAACGTAATAAGGTATCCAGATGCCCTCGGTTTCAAAGTAGTACTCGGCACGGAATCCGTTCTCGACCGCAGTGACCGTCACCTCGCCGTTCGAGTAGGAACGAAGCTGAGTCGAGGGAGAGTCTGTATCCGTTACCTTTACTGCGTTGATAACCAGCGTGGACTTCAGGTCTGCCTTCTTTGAGTTGTTTGCCTTGGGGTCGTCGTCTGCGTTGTACGGGTTGCTCCACCATGTGTGGCTGCCGTCCGCAGTGCGGAAAGCGAACAGTCCGGTGTCCATGTTTACATACAGCTCGTAGTTTGAGTTGGAGGCAACCAGCTCGCATTTTGCAAGCTCGTCTGCTTCATTGATCGGCTCGGCTGCTTCCTCCTCGTCCTCGGACTCGTCCTCAGCCTCAGAGGTTCCCTCTGCCTCTGCTTCAGAGGTTTCGGCAGCTTCCTCCGATGAGCCGGCTTCCGCTGTCATGCTTGTATTCTCAGACCATGCAACGCTCTGGCTTGCCGAAAGCACCATGCCTGCGCAAAGCACCCCGACAAGTATTTTCTTGCGAATTTGTAGCATTTTTACACCACCATTTTCTATATTTGCGCCGCCGCCCTGCGGGGCGGACGGCTGTTTCAATGCTTCTGATCAGGAATTAAGCTTCTTGCGTTCCTTAGCGATCTGATGCTTCTCATAAGCCGTATATGCAGCCACAACGATTGCGATGACAGCCACAGCCACGCCTATAAAGATGAATACAAGCGCCGTCGGTTCCAGATTTGCGTTTCTGTACAGCAGCTCGGTGTAGATCGAGTATACGAATACATAAACCTGCTGGAACAGCGATACCAGAAGAACAAGCAGTATCAGGATAACAACCATTGCGAGAATGGTGATAAGCATGAACAGCAGTGTCTTGGGTATCGAATACTGGTGAACGGTTTTCATGCCCGATATCAGCAGGACTACCGTCCACAGAATAGTCAGATAGGATATGAAAGTGATAAATGCGGACTCGGTTCTGAGCAGGCAGTTGCTGAGGATTATGTTGATAACCTTGCCGATGATGTAGGGGACGAGAGCATATGCGGTGTTTACGCAGATGTTCTTCATGGTACCCTCACCGTCGAACAGGGTGCAAAGCGCCCAGTTGCCGACTACCCATGTGAAGAATATAACGACTGTGCGGATAATTACCGGAACAATGTTGAATATCTTCACGTCGCTTGTGTCAAAAAGGAAGCCTGTCATAAGCTCGCCGCACACGCTGACGATAAACAGCAGCGCAACGATAACGAGAGCAACCTTCATGTTGTAGGCTTTCTTCCACCTGAGATCCTCAAATCCCTCAAAAGGATGACGCATTACATAGAACGGCCATTTCCATGCCGGCATGTCAAGATCAAATCTCATAAATCAAACGTCCTCCTTTCCTTTATTCTGTTCCTTGAACAATCGCTCCTGCTCTGCCCGCCGCTTTATTCTTCTCTTGTTCTTTACGGAGGAGATGATGTAAATTGCGAGAAGCAGCAGAATGATGATTGCCGCAAAGAGCGTGAAGTTATCTCTGATGAAGTTCATTCTCCAGCTCTTGAAGGCGTCGTTGTAGCCGGTTTTGGAGTTGTAGTAGAAGTACTTCATTGCGGTTTCGTAGTCGCCCTCGTTGAGGTAAGCGTTGCCAAGACCGATATACGCCAGCCAGTAGTTGCTGTCGCGGCGGATAGCTTCCTCCCACGGCTCTCTCGCTTCCTCGTACTTGCCCTTGTTGAACAGCGTGATTGCGTTGTGGACTATCGCACCGAACTCGGTCTGCTTGAATACCGTAACGCTAGCCTTACGTCCGTCAAGCACATAGATCTTGTCGCCGAGGCTCTCTACTGCGTTCGGTGTGGTGAAGGTTCCCTTCTGCTGACCTATGCCGCCGAAGATGAACAGCAGCTGGCACTCGTCGTCATACTGGAACACACGGCCGGTAGCCACGTCAAGCAGGTTTATTACTCCGTTATCGCCGATATCGACGTCGGTGATCTGGGAGGTGTATGTCTTGTTGCGGTAGTACTTTGTCAGTGCGTCGCCGAACGTGTAGTCCGAATAACCGAGGTTGGTGAAAATGTTCGTACCTGCGG
This sequence comes from uncultured Ruminococcus sp., assembly GCA_964425035.1. Lineage (GTDB taxonomy): Bacteria > Bacillota > Clostridia > Oscillospirales > Ruminococcaceae > CAG-115. Next base: position 3,315 of record CAYRLM010000060.1, on the reverse strand, counting down.
AGTTCAGCTTTTTCAGCACGTCGGTGGTAACCGTCTTGGACTCGGTTACCGTATAGATGAAGTTGTCATCGTCGATGTCGAAGTTGGAGATCTCGACAGGAACGCTTCTTCTCATTCTCTTAGCCTGCTCGCGGTTGAATATCAGCTTCCAGAAAGCGTTCATGATGACCTCTCCGGTCGCCTCTACTCTGTTTGCGCCGAAGTATCCGTTGAAGTCGCCTTCCTTGGAGAACACAACTGCGCCCTTCGTGATGGACTTTATGCAGATGTAGACGTTCTTTGCGGCGTCTACCAGCACCTTATCCGGGTTGAAGGTTATGCTGGAATCGTACATGCTGCTTTCGGGTCTTGTATAGACCATCTGCACCTTGCCGACTGAGGTCTTGTGCTCATCGTCGCCTATTTCGTCAACGATGAACTGCACGACGCGGTCGTTTGCGTTATCGGCGACATAAATCACATCGTAATCCTCTGTGGTGTCAACGAAAACGCCGGACGGACCGTTGAAGTAAGCGTTTGTGTACTTATTGTAGTCCGACTGGGAAATAGCGCCCGAATTAAGCTCGCTTCCCTTGAGGTCGTACCATTCCTGAACTTCGGAGAAGTCCAGCGACTCGACTGTGAACTTGAGGTTGAAATCGCTGTCGGTGACAACTATTCTTCCTTTCATGCTGTCGGTCGCACCGTCCGCCTTGTAGGCGGTGTCGGCGATGTAAAGATCCTCGTTGTCGGAGAAGAACATGTCGCCCGGCTCTGTGAGCGAGCCTGCGCCCATGTCGTTTCCGGTGTATATCTGGTCAACGACATATCCGTTCTGTGACGGTACGGGGTCGCCCCACCAGTCGTAGTTATATCCGGTATAAGGCTCATCTGCATTGGCAACTGTGGTCACAAGCGTGGTTGCGGCCAATACAGCCGCAGTCGCCGTTGCTGCCATGCGCTTGATTGATGGCACTCAAAATCATCCTTTCGTAAATAGAATACCTTCCGGCAGCTCCCGGAAGTTCCTGCGGCTTAATCCTTAAGACCGGAATGAGCCATCGTTTCAACGACGTTGCTCTGCAGGATAAGGAACAGGATCATCGGCGGCAGCATCAGCACGACAACCGTCGCAGACGCCACGCCCGTACGGGCTATACCTGCCGCTGCTATCTGCTGCATTACGATAGGAATAGGCTTCAGCTGCTCGCTGTATACGAACAGATAGCCTGTGATCTGCCATGCGCCTTGGAATGCGAAGATCATCAGGGTGAGCCATGCAGGCTTAACGTTCGGCATAACTATCTGCCAGCAAATTCTCAGATGGCTTGCGCCGTCCAGCTTTGCGGCCTCGATCATGCTTTCGGGGATCTGACCCATGAACTGCTTCATCAGGAACAGACCCATAGGCGTTGCTATGTAGGGCAGCGTGATCGCCCAATAGGTATCGATCATGCCGAGAGTTGCCATAACGATGTACTGTACGATGTATGTAACAGACGACGTAAACAGCAGTGCTATCTCGATGGTCTTGTTCATAGCCTTGACGCCGGGAGCCTTTACCTTCGACAGGACATATGCCGCGGAGGAGGAAAGGAAAAGCTGCGCCACTGTAACTACGACAGAAACGAATACCGAGTTGAAAACATATCTTGAGAACGGAACGTCCAGACTGCCGGCAACCTTGAGCATATCCTCAAAGTTCTGCGAGGTGGGACGCTGCACATAAAGCTTCGGAGGGAACACGAACAGCTCCTCTGAGGGCTTTATTGACTGAATAACCGAAAGGTATATCGGGAAAATCATGAACAGACCGATAAGAACGAGCAGTATAAAGATCGCTATATCGCCGCCGCGGGATCCTCCCCATCTTTTTCTTTTCTTGATAATGCGCATCTTCCGTCCTCCTTATGTATCCAGAATACCGGCCATAGCCTTCCGGATAACGTTGTTTACAACGATCATGACTATGAAGAGTATGAAGCATATTGCGCAGGCGTAGCCCATCTCATAGCGAACTGAACCGTAGTCGTATGCGTGTGTCATAATGGTGTGCGCTGCGTAGTCGGTTGACGGGAATGCGGTCAGGTATCTGCCGATATCGCCGGCGGTGAATGAAGATGTGATCTGCATTACGGCTGCGAACAGAAGCTGCGGGCCCATAGCCGGGATTGTGATGTGGATAAGCTCCTGAAAACGGTTCTTGATACCCTCGATAGCGCCTGCCTCGTATCCGGACTTGTCGATGCCTTGGAAGCCGGCACGCAGTGAAAGGAAGCCCGCACCAAGCGACATCCACATCTGCACGATAATAACGCACATGAGGATATATCTGGAGTCGGTCAGCCACTGCTGAGCGCCGTTGATAAGACCGAGGCTCATCAGCGTGGAGTTGAGGAAGCCGTAGGTATCGCCGGAGAATATGAGCTGCCATGTTGCATAGATGTTGCCGGCAAGCGTGGGAGCGTAGAAGATGTATGTGAACACTGTCTTGAGCGCTCCGGGCATCTCATTGATGAGCCAAGCCAGCAGGAAGCACATGATGTAGCTGACCGGGCCCGTGATTATCGCAAACACCAGTGTGTTCTGGATAGCGATAAGGAATACGTCATCCTGAAGGAACAGGGTATAGAAGTTGCTGAGTCCCACCCACTGAGGGAACTGAACCATGTTAAAGTTCGTAAATCCGATAGGGAGCGAGATAACAACCGGAATGCCCGTAAATATCAGGAACAAAAGGAAGTACGGGAGAGCCAGTATATAGGCGCTGCCGTTCTTCTTCATCTCTCGCATGGTATATCTGAACCTGCTGTCCTCGATATACTGCGATTTTTCTTTACCGAACAAGCTGATTCCTCCTATTTTTGTTTTGGTAAGCTCTTCCTTCCCTCCGGCTCACCGGAGGGAGGAGCTTGAGCGATCAACCGTTGTAATAGCCGAGATCCGTCAGCTTTCTTACAATCTCGGAGTTGATATCTCTGTTGTAGGAACTGAGCTGATATCTGGGGTTCTTCTGGTTGTTTACTACCGCTCTGAATGCGTTGTAAACGTTTCTTGTAACGGCATAGGAAGCCGGGATAATCGGAACCTCTTTCAGGTTGGACATCTGGTCGCTGATCTTCTCATACTCGGAGGTAGACCAGCTCAGCTTTCCGAGAGCCTCGATGTTCGCGGTGTCGTAACGTCCCATCGGGCCCATGATAGCCTCGATTGTCGTACCGTACTCTACCTGAACATCTGTGGAGGTGAACCACTTGATGAACTCCCATGCAGCCTGAGAATCGGAGCAAGTCTTGAATATTACCGCGCCGGAGGAACCGGAGTTTGAGGTATAGT
>CAYRLM010000059.1:0-11460 GCA_964425035.1 uncultured Ruminococcus sp. | reverse complement strand
AGGCGATGATTTTGTCGCAGAGGATATTCGCGTAACGCTTTCATGCTCGCAGAAAGCAAATATGTGCATAATTACGTTCGCTTGCAGGTACAATGCCGATAAAAGCAAGGTAGAGGGCGACGCAGTGAAAAAGCTGAAGCCCGGCTCAAAGATAAAGGTTCAGCTGGGTTATGCCGCACCCAAGGACGTGTTTATGGGATATATAAATACGACAACCGTGGATTTCGGTACGCACGGCGTTATCATTTCGGTGAGCTGCCTTGACGCAAGGGGACTTCTTATGGGAAACGACAAGTGGGAATCCTTTGAAAACAAAAGCACAAGCCAGATTGTCGAGGGCATTCTCAAAACCGTTTCGGACTATACCGGCGGAATCGAAGTAAAGGTTCCCGGAGCCGCCGATAAGGAAAATCCCGAAATCATAAAGGATATGGATTATTACGATTATCTGTGTTCTCTGGCAAAGCGCACCAAAAGCTCCTTTTGCGTGATTGGAACAAAGCTGAAATTTGTCAGCGACATTTTCACCGGCGCAAAGGTAAGCGCAGAATTCAAATGGGGAAAGGATATCCTGAAATTCAAGCGCACCGTAGATTTGTCCGAACAGATAGGCAAGGTTACGGTAACAGGCTCCGAGCCGGAAACCCAGAAGGTGTTTTCCGCTTCGGTATCGGCTGCGGAGGTAAACGGCACGGGTGTGAAACTCAATTCCTGCGTCAAATCGAAGGAGATAAATGTCGAAAGCCCGAATGTTCATAATCAGGAGGAAGCCAAGAAATATGCCGAATCCATAATGAAACAGCATGCGTACGCACTCGTAAACGGCACTGCCACAGTTATTGGCAGCGAAAAGCTTGTTCCGGGTTCAAAGGTGAAGTTTTCCGGGCTTGACCCCAACGTGAACGGAGAATTCTATATCTACTCCGTCGATCACAGCTTTTCCGCCAACGGTTTTATCACAAGCATAGGCTTCGGCGGGCCGAGCGATTAAATCAGCTGAAAGGGTATAAATATGTACGATTTGTTCGGAAAAACAGGAAATCAGAAAGACGAGGCGCTCGGAAACCAAGCGTCGGCGTCGGGGATTTCTCTTGCGAAAATTGTAAATATCAAAGACCCGAAAAATCTCGGGAGAGTAAAATGCAGTTACCTTTCCGCAGACAAGAAGGCGGGCGAAACAGGCTGGATTTATTGCTTAACGCCGTTCGGAGGAAGTAAAGGAGGACTTTGCTTCCACCCGAATGTGGGAGATATCGTGGCGCTGGCTTATCAAAACGGAGATATTCACCGTCCTTTCGTCATAGGAAGCCTGTGGGTGCAGGACGTTTCCTCGCCCGTTCCCGTCAAGGACGGAAAGAACGAGGATTATCAGATTATCACGCCCAATAAATGCAAGATAGATTTGACCGACACCGCCGACAAGCAGAAGATTACCGTGTCCACTCCCGGAAAGAGGGAAATCGTGCTTGACGACGAGAAAAAGGTTATAACCGTATCCGACGGAAAAAACAAGCTTTCGTTAAACAGCGATAAGGGTACAATGGAAATAACCTGCGACAAGAAGCTCACTGTTAAGGTGGGAAGCGGTGTCACGATAGACTGCGACGGAAGCTCCGGCACGGTAAAAATAAAGGTGAACAAGGAAGTAAACGTTTCTGCGGCGCAGTACAATCTCAAATCGAGCGGAACGGTGGCTATTTCGGGCAGCGGCTCGGTAGAGGTAAAGAGCAGCGGCGCAATGACCGTAAAGGGTTCGATTACCAAAATCAACTGAGCGCTGCGGATAGGTGCGTTGAAAAACGAGGTTTTCCTATGTATAGGGATTTTTAATCGATTACGAAAGCGGAGGGAAATGCTGTGAATTACAATGACAACAAGAAATTTATGGGCAAAGGGATAAAGTTCCCTTTCGGCATTGACCCCGCAACCAACCGCATTGCCATGTGCAGTGCGGAGGACGATATCAGTGAAGCGATACGGATTATCCTGCGCACGAATATCGGCGAACGGGTTATGCTTCCCGATTTCGGAACCTCCGCCGGAGATTTTGTGTTTTCGGACAGTCGGGAGGAGCGTCTGACCGCTCTGGAAAGCAGCATTTCCGATGCTCTTGAAAAGTGGGAGCCGCGCATAACGAACGTAGATGTTTCCGTTTCGCAAAAATACGGAAGCAAGGAAATGATTGAAGTAAACATAGGCTACACAGTGCGAACCACAAACAATCAATTCAATATGGTTTACCCGTTCTATATGATGGAGGGTGAGGGCAGATGATTAATCCCAAGCTGGACAGCAGAACCATCGGGGACATAATTTCTCTGATTAAGAAAAAAAGCGAATTGTATACGCCCGAATGGCGCTTTGACCCGTCCGAACCCGACGCAGGCGGAGCATTGGCGCAGATATTTGCGGAGATGTTCTTTGAAACGGTGGACAGATATAACCGTTTCCCCGATAAATGCTATCTTGAATTTCTGAATATGCAGGGCGTGTGCGCAAAGCCTGTTTCTCCCGCTGTCGGAATGGCTGCGGCTCAGCTCGTGAACGGTGCTGCGCAGAACGTTTTCATCAAAAAAGGAACGCAGCTTTTTACAGACCTCTCAGACCCGGACAGCGGAGAAAAGCGGGTGGTGTTTGAAACGTCTTCGGGATTTTTTGCCACTCCCGCCGAGCTTACGTCGATATACATGACAAATCCCGTAAAGGACGTTACAACCCGCAGCGAAATATCTTCTCGGGACATTTTTCCGTTGGAGCTGTTTAATCCCGACCCGGCGCAGAATATCGAAAGACACGGCTTTTCGCTGGCGCAGAAATCTGTCCTTAATCTGACAAATCCTGCGGAAATACGAGTAAGAATAGTTAATTCCGCAGCGGTTTTACAGAGCGACAGAAGCTTGTCGGAGCTGTGCAGAAGCGAGTTTGCAAAATGGGGCTGCTATGAACGGGGAGCGCTGACGGAGCTGTCTGCCGAACGTGACGGCGACTGCGTTGTCCTGACCAAAAAAGACAGCACGCCGTTTGATTTTACCGATGAATATGGTGCGGCTTCGGACGAGAGCGTTTCGCCGAGATTGTTCTGCAATATCACCGCATACGGCGGCGCTGAGGACATTACCGCAGACAAAATCGAGCTGAACTGCCGAAGCGCAAGGGGTGACAACGGAGGAATTGCCCCCGAATATATCTTTTCGGACGATACGGAGATTGTCGGCGACGGTACCGGTTATTGCTTCGGAAAGGAGCCGTCAATATACAGCTCGTTTCTTTTTTCAAGCAGCGAAGCTTTCAGCAAGTGCGGCGCACAAATCATTGTCGAGCTGACGTTAAGCACGATAGCCGTTCAGGAAAATCAGCCGAACGACGGCGATAACATCAGGTTTAACAACAAGCTGCTTGTTGACAAGGAAGCGTCAAGAACCGCCGATTACGATAATGTTTTCATTTCGGAGGTCGTCTGGGAATACTGGAACGGCTTCGGTTGGGCGGGTCTTGAGGTAAAGGGCAATGCAAATCCCTTTTCCTGTGAGAAAGACGGCAAAAAGACCATACTTTTTACCTGCCCCGATGATTTCGCCTTATCTGTTCAGAATGCCAGAGAGGGTCTGTGGGTGAGAGCCAGAGTCCGCAGTATCGAAAACAAATACAGCACGCATGCAAGGTGGCTTTTGCCGATGCTAAAAAATCTTCGGATACATTTTGATTACATGGACAAATTTCTGCCTGCGGAGGAGATTTCCGTATGGGACAGCTGCAAAATGCTGTCCTACGCTCCGAAAGACGCAAGAACGGAAATGAAGCTGTTCGGGCTTATGAAGGAAAAGCACCATGCGGTGTATTTCCGCTTTGACAGAATGCCTGACGGATACCCTATAAATCTTTATTTTGATTTTGTCGGCAGCACAAGCGAGGAGCGGATTATAGGCTTTGAGTATCTTTCGGGCGGAATAGGCGGAAGAACCGTCTGGAGCGAGCTGAAGGCTGTGGACGGTACGCACGGGTTTGAAAACAGCGGAATTGTGTCACTGTACAATCCAAAGGACTTCTGCGAAGCGGAGCTTTTCGGAGAAAAAGGCTTCTGGATACGCGCGGTGAACAGCAGTATGCAGTATAACCCCGACGTAAGCGTGTTTCCCAGGCTGAAATCAATCGTAAAGAATACCGTTGAAATCGTTCAGAAGCAGAGTATAAGCTCGGAGCTTCACGAGGTTTACGCAGGGAAGCCGAACCAAAGCATAAGGCTTAAAAACATACCGATAACAGACTGCGAGCTATGGATAAACGAGCTTCCCGAAACTCCCGTTTCACAGCTCAGAGAAATCGCCGAAAAGAACAGCGGCAATACACGGTCTGTCGTAAATGCGAACGGCGAGCTTGCGGAATTCTGGGTGAAGTGGGAGCAGAAAATCACATTGACCGAATCGGGGAGCGACGACCGCCATTATGAGCTTGACGCCTCAACGGGAGAAATACGCTTCGGAAACGGAATTAACGGAAAAGTACCCTCGTATAATTCAACCTTGCAGGTGAACGCAGAATATTCCTTCGGCGGCGGTTCAGACGGAAATATCCCGGCGGGAACGCTGGACGGACTTATGGTCGGCATACCTTTTGTCGAAAGCATGACAAATATCGTGTCTTGCTGCGGCGGAAGCGACGGTCAGGATATAGAAACCATACGGGATATAGGAACAAAGCGTCTCAAAAATTACGGCAGAGCGGTCACCGCAGAGGACTTTGAATGTCTGGTGAGAGAAGAATTTACCGAGGCAGCCGAGGTAAGATGCTTCCCTAATCGCGACAAAAACGCAAGCGCTGCCGACGGATTTGTAACTGTCGTGGTTATGCCGCATGATTACAGCAATGCGTCCTACACGATTTCGCTTTGCAGACGGATAGAGGATTTCCTGAAGTGTCGGGCAGGGTGCGAGCTTGTAAAGGGAAAGCGGCTTGCGGTTATACCTGCCGTCCCCATGAAAATAAGCACCGAGATTACGGTACAGCTTGACGACTATGATTATGCTGCCGAAACGGAAAGAAATATAATTTCCGTTGTGTCGGAAATGCTTGACAGCGAAAGAGCGGGCGGAAAGATAGGCTTTATGCCCACCGTCAGCGACTTTATGACCGCACTCAAGCGGATTGAGCATATATCTTATATTTCCCGTATACTTCTTGCGGGCGAGTATTACCGGGACAGCGAGCTTGTTACGGTGGCGCTTGACGGAAGTGTGGACTATCGCTATTTTGTTGCGGCAAACGGAACGCATATCGTTAAAATATGACGCTTGAAAATTCTTGGGAAAGGAAGTGCTCGTGATATGATTAAATTGCCAAATCTTGACGACCAGAAATACAGCGACATAGTTGAAGCGGCAAAAAGGCGCATTCCCGTTATCTGCCCGGAATGGACGGATTTTAACGAGCATGACCCCGGAATAACGATTATCGAGCTGTTTGCGTGGCTTAAAGAAATGCAGCAGTATTACCTTAACCGCATTTCCGACGAAAGCTACGAAAACATGCTGAGGCTTCTGGGAATAGAAATCGAAGAGCCTGCTCCCGCAAGGACAAAAATCAGCTTCGACAATCCGCCCGATTATATTATGAAGGGTGCGCAGTCGTTTGCGGCGGACGGCACGGAATTTATTCTTGAAAAGGAATTTGCGGCGGAACCGTTCAGAATAAAGAGGGTTTTCGTTGAGAGGGAAAACGGAACGCCCGAAGTTACCGACATCGCTTTGTCGGGAGATACCGGCTTCTATCCCTACGGCAATCGTCATATCCGCGAGGAGCGCAGCCTTTATTTGGGCTTGGAGATAACGGACATCAAAGCGTTCTATGACGGAGCGGAGCTGTATTTTGACATCATGGATAAATGCCCGTCTGCAAGAAATCTGCCCGACGAAAACACAAAACCGCCGAGAAAGATTGTCTGGGAATACAGTACGGAGAACGGATTTGTTCCCTGTGAGGAAGTAATCGACGAAACGCTCGCCATGTCTTTTTCCGGGAAAATAAAAATAAGAGCCGAAAATATCGGAAAGACGGAATACGACGGCGTTCTTCCCTATGATTTTTATCTCAGGGCAAGGCTGGCTGAGGGCGGCTGCGAAGATATGCCGCTGGTCGGCTGCATATATACGAACGGTGCGGAGCTTGTTCAGAAAACGCGGGAGAGCTGCTTTGAGGACTTTATTCTCGGCAACGGATACATAACCGTAAAGGACAGACTTATTGTCGGCGGACTTTATTATGTGCTTGTAAGGAAACCGTGCGGCTGGGTGCATATGGAGGGAATTTCCGCCGAGCGGGACGGCTTCGGGTACAGATTTGACCTTTCTTCCGAAAAGGACGCCGCCGCAAACGACGGAATGCCAAATGTCCGTATTGTTTACTGCAACGGGAATTTCGGAAGGAATTATATGTTTATGTCGTCAAACGGACTTCCATGTCAGCGGTTCGCTTTTGATTTGTCGGAGGATATCCTGACAGACAGCCTTCGCATTATGGCGCTTGACCGTGCTGACAGCGAGTTTCCCTGCTGGCGTGAGTACGGATATACCGATAACCTGTATGCCGCAGACCCGTATGACAGATGTTTCACCTATGACAGGAAGCGCCGAGAGATTGTTTTCGGGGACAACGAAAACGGAGAAATCCCACCAAAGGGCATCGACAATATTATGGTTATTTCCTGCGAGCATACAAGAGGTAATTCCGGCAGAGTAATCCGCGGAAATCTGGGTACCGTTACGGACGCTGTCGGTGAATACAGCCTCACGCAGCATACCGACGCTGCGGGCGGACGAGGACGGGAAACGCTGAGCCATGCCATGGCACGGCTGAAGCTTCGCATGAACGAGTGCGTGAAAGCGGTCACCGCCGATGATTACCGCACACTTGCGATGAGGACGCCGGGCATTCGCATTGCGGACGTATGCGCAATACCGTTTTTCGACCCGGATATTCCGCGCGCCAGCGAGGATAAGCTGGTAAACACCGTAACGCTTGCGGTGCTTCCTTACAGCACGGACAAATATCCCGTTCCCGACGAAAATTTCCTTTCGGCGGTAAGAGAATATATGGAGAATTTCCGGCTGATAACAACGCAGATAAAGGTGGTTGCCCCCGTATACGTCAGTGTGGACATTTTCGCAGACGTAATCTGCGGCGTGCGGGAAGCGGAAAAAGCCCGCTCTATGGCGGAGCAGGCGCTTCGCAATATGTTTTCCGTTTACGGCGGCGGTTCGGGCGGAATACGCTTCGGAAAGCCCGTGTCGGACGTTGACGTTATTACCGAAATATGCTCGGTTGACGGAATACTTTCGGTAAAGCAAATTCAAATAAATATTGAGGACAGCAGGTGCTATCATGATAAATACGGAAGAATAATTATTCCGCCCCATGCGATTGTCTGCTGCGGAAAGACGGAAATCCGTGTTGCGGAATCGTAATCTCATCTAAGGCTGTACCGCATAATTGCTGTCGTATGACTGCGCAGCAAATTTTCGCCAAACCCCGAATGCCCGTGCAACGAAAGCGTTGTCTTTGCGGGCGCAGGCAAGTTTGGCGCGGTATTGCCCCGAATTTTGGCAGGGAAGTGATGCAATGACAAGCAGCAGACTATACATAACGCTCAATCGGGCTTCCGAATGGAACAGGGCGCTCCTCAGCGGAATGAGGGCGGACGGCAATATTGTCGTACCCGACGGAGAGGACAGCAGCGGAATAATCATAACAGGCTCTGCCGATTCCACCGAGCATGATTTTATCTGGAAGAACATTCTTATCGACGCAGCTATGGAGCAGGGCATAATCATAAAGGTTTCGGCTTATGCCGCAAACACGTCTGTTGTCGCAACGGAAAACGGAGTAAGGGAGCTTGACAGCCTGCTTTCCGACAAAAACAGCGACCCTAAGGAGCGGCTGCGGCTTATAGACAAGCTTTTTGTTCCTCTTTTTTCCGGGTGTGATGACGGGCCGATAAATCTCAAAGGCAGATATATTTGGATTAAGCTGGAGTTTATCATGCTGGAAAGCAGAGCGCTTGAACTGAAAAAGATAAAGCTCCTGCTGAAAAGCGAGAGCATGATGGATTATCTGCCGGAGGTCTACCGCACCGAGGACGGAGAAAATGGCTTTCTGGCGAGGTTTATGTCCATATTTGACAGCCTGTTTTTCGAGATGGACGACGCTGTTGCGGGGCTGGGCAAAAACCTTGACTACCGCACGGCGAAGGGGCAGCTGCTCAGATACCTGTCTGAATGGATTTGCGTTGACGATGTTTCCTATCTCACGGACGAACAGCTTCGCAGCAAAATCCGAGCCGCAATATCCGACTACCGCTCAATCGGTGTGAAGAAGGGGCTTGTAAGCTGGATAGAAAACGAATACGGCGTGACGCCGAACATAATCGAGTATTACAGCGTAAGAAGCATGATTTATGAGGGAAAGGACAGAGATGTCTATCACAGACTTTTCGGAGATAATCCCTATAAATTCTTCGTCATATTGCCCGAGGGCGTTTTTTCGGGGGCGCATGAAACCAACCTTTTCATGCAGCGCCTGAAAAAAAGAATTCCTGCCTATACCGAAGCGGAGGTTATAATTACAAAGCGGAATATCATTCTTGAAAATCATTCCTATCTCGGTGTAAATTCGGTTATCGGAGATTATTCGCAAGCAAATACAGACGCAGGAAACAGCATTTCCCACGATATTATTTTAGGAGGAACCGACCATGAATAACAACAATTATTTCCCTTTGGAGAGAAACCTGTATTTTTATGGGAAAATGCTGACCGCAAGGGATTTTGAAACCGAACAGCGTTATTTCAACAATAAGCGCAGACTGATTAACCGCACCACAATCGGAGCGGGCGTTGTCTGCGGACTGGGCGTTTATCAGAACGACGACACGTCGTTTTCCATGGAAACCGGAATGGCTCTGGACTACATGGGACGTGAAATTGTGGTTAGCTCTCCCATAATAAGAAAGCTTCAGATGCTTGACGGGTATGACTGTCTTTCCAAATCCGAGCAGGCGTTCCTCTGCCTTAAATACGCCCAGACCCCGAAGGAACCCGTAAACAATATCGGCGCAGGCGACAAGGAAAGCGAGCGCTTCAACAAAATCGAGGAGAATTACAATCTGTATCTCAGCACGGACAATCCCGACGTAAAAGAAATCTACGGCTGCGCAGGGACAAACTATGTTTCGGTGATATACAGCTCAAACGGGCTTGAAATAATAAGAATTATGCCAAGACTGGCTCTTGCTGGCGATGAGCTTGTAATGAGATTTGTCATATTAAAGGATATTGACAGCCAGCCCGTATCGTTTACATACAGCTTTGAGTCGGAATATTTCCGCAGCGAGGACGACAACGGAAATATCAGCGTAAAATTCGCCGAAGATAAAAACAAAAACCGTGATGTTTTCACGATAGAATACACTTTAAGGACAGCGTTTGTGGCGGAAATGGCAGTGCCTCTTTCAAAAAAGAACGGGAGCATTTCCGTGCAGATGGGTGATTTTACGGATAAGGCGGAGGTGTCGGATAATCCCGAAATATATCTGTGCGCAGACGCAGAGAGCTATTCAATAATGCGAGATACTCGCATGAGCACGTTGGAGCGGCATATCAGCGGCGAAAATACGCCGATTTATCTCGCCAAGATAGACTGCCTGAACATAGGCACGGGATTTATTATCCGCCATATCACTCCGCTGCCGTTCGAGCAGAGAATTGTAGGTGTGACAGGCTCTGCTTCACGCTATAATGTGGCAGAGCAGACGGCCGCCGCAACAGATACTTCCGTGACGGAAAGCCCTGCTCCCAAGGCGGAGAGCTTTCTCAAGGGCGGCATAAAAACCGAGGTCGAAACGCTGGAATACTGGCAGAAGCCGCAGGTGTCAGCTTCTTACAGCCAGAGAAACAAGAGCCTGAGCTTCCGCTTCGGCATTCCTTCCTCGGAGGCATATGATTACGCCACTTCATCGGGTACGGTAGATATTCCGATTTCCGGAGCAATTCGTGTGAACGCAAGATTTTTCTCGGAGGAAATTCCGCATAATCTGGGAATAGGAGATGTGAGCCTTTCGGTGTCCGTCGAATATTCGGACGCAGGCGAACGGCGGCTTTTGTTCGGGAACGGAGAAATCTTTGCCGTAAAGGGCGAGAACAAGGCTGTGCCGAGAATAGAAGCTGCTGCGATACTTAATCCCGAAAGAGGAACCTTCAGGGTCGGAATACGTCTTTCGGATTATGTGGAGGGATTTTCCGTGAGAGTACGCTGGTTCGCATATAAGCCTACCAGAGATACGGCAGGTATGCGCTCAAACGATACGGCTGTTGTGAAAATAACTCCCGATATCGTTAAGATAAAGCCGCTTGAACGCATTCGCTTCAAGGCTGAGGTAGAGGGCAGCGAGGACAAATCCGTAATCTGGTCAGTAAATGACCCCGAGGGCGGAAACGTTGACGAAAACGGACTGTATCAGGCTCCGTCCACTCCGGGAACATACGAGATAATCTCCGTCAGCAGAGCCGACAGCAACGGAAGAACGTCAGCTTTTGTAATTGTCGAGGAATAAGAACACGGTCTTTGTTTGTCAGCTAACGTACGGCAGCCGTTCATAAAGGGAGCATATCTATGCAGGGGATAATTGACAGCGGAAAATACAAGATAATTGAAGTCCTTCGCAGCACGGAAAACTACGAAGCGGATTTGTGCATTGACGTGCTTGTAAACAACGGCTATGAAATGCAGATTGTAAACACATACAAAAGCAGGGAAACCATACAGGAATTCCTTCCGCTTTATTACGGAATGAAAAAGGACAACTGCCGTGATTTCACGGGAGTTTCCACCGCCGACGGAAGCGTTTCTGCGGCGTTTTTATGGCACGGCGGTGAACGCATAGAGGAATATTTCCGAAAAAATCTGCTTAGCAAGGAGGACTATTCTGTCAGGCTGGAATATGCCGACAGGCTTCTTGCGGCGGCGCTGGAGCTTGATATGCTGGACGACAGACTTGCGGCGGCGGCGCTTGACGACAGCACAATGACCGTTGACGTTAAGGACAGGAGAATTAACTTCAATTACATGGTTTATCCCGGGATAGAATACAGCGACGGCTTTCGCTGCATAAAGCTCGGGAAAATCCTAAGGTTGATTTTTCCGCCCGACAGGTATTTGCCCGAGGAAATAGACAGCTTTACGGAAAAAATGTGTTCGGGAAAATATCTGAACTGTGTGGAAATGTATTCCTCGTGGAGAGAAATTCGGGAGCAGGCGGAGAAAACACGCAGGCTCTATGAAAACGAAACCTTTTTTCAGTATCTCATGCGTATGGCAAAAAAGAAAAGCAAGCGAAAGAAATAACGGCGCAGCCGTTCCAGCTTGTCGATAAAGTCATTTTCCGCAGGAAAATGACCGATTTTAATCCGTTTT
>CAYRLM010000058.1:0-11718 GCA_964425035.1 uncultured Ruminococcus sp. | reverse complement strand
CTAAAATATTCATTTTTTTGAGAATAATGTGTCAAGTGATATTGACAAAATCAGTTTGTTCTGATTGACGGTCAATGCATCAGTATTGGCAGAAGCTATCAGAACTCTGCTGCCGAGGAATTCACAAGATATATAGGAAAGGTTCTGGTGTGATGGGACAGTGGCTTATGAACGGGATATCATCAGCTTTCGATGCCGTTATACTAACGAATTTTTATTCTCAAAGTTTAGGTTTGAAGCGCAGTAAATTTGTCACTTATCTTATCGGAGCAATGCTGTGTGCGGTCATGACAACGGTAAGCTCGGTTTTCACAGGAACACCGCTTGTCCCTATTTTTGTTTTTACAGCTTTCGTTTGCTATTCGCTGATTTTTGGCGGTAAATTGCATACGAAGATTTTTACTGCGGCAGCCGTGTTTCTCTCAATGATTTTGGGAGAGCTGTTTTCGGGCATACTGCTTATGACAATACATCACGGAAATCTTGATTACATTCAGAACAATCCGATTTTCTATCTTCAAGGCGCAATTTTATCCAAACTGTTTATGTTTATCGAACTGTTAATATTCCGATTGTTTAAGGAAAAGGATTACTCGATTGTAAACCGTAAAACAGTGCTTTCGCTGTCGGTTATAACAATTTCGTCTATTGCTTCGGTGTATTTCATTGCAATGTATGTTTACAATACAAAAAACATCATTGAAAGCACAGCCGCATTAGCGGTTACAATAATCATTGCGGTTTCTTTTATATGCACATTTTATATTTTCAATGTTATCATCAAGTCCGAGAGAAAAACTTCGCTTCTCAATGCCGAACGAATTAAATTGGAGCAGGAAATCGCAATGTACAAGCATGACAACGAACACCGCAAAGAAATACAGCGTTTAAATCACGATATGAAAAATATGCTCATCGGAGTGGACGGTGCGCTTAATGCAATGAATATTGACGAGGCTCATAGAATGATTGGCGAATATCTGAAATGTTGCTGCGATATTTCCGAAAAATCGGCAGCCGTTTCGGGGAACAACGCCGTGGATTATATAGTCAGTGCCAAAAAAACCAAAGCCGATGAGCTTGGAATTGCATTTCACTATGACATTGCACCGAACGAAGTCCAAATTGCGGAAACTGACATCTGCACTCTTTTGGGGAATATACTCGACAATGCAATAGACGCCTGCGAACAACTGGCGGCGGGGAAAAAGATTGAACTCAAAATGCGTTGCATAAACGGTATGTTGTACATAGGCTGCAAAAATCCGACAGAGCAAAAAGATGTTTCTCTTATAACCACAAAGCCCGATAAGGAGCAACATGGATTTGGTACGGTTACAATAAACAAGATTGCCAACAAATATGGCGGTCACGCAAATTACAAAATAGAGGACGACTTGTTTGTCTGCGAAATAATTATCCCCGAGCAGCAATTCAATGCCGAATAGACAAGAAAATCTGCGGGATAGACATTTTGTGTTTATTTTTCACAAGTTTTATATTGAAATAAGCATAAACCTTATCTTATCAAAGTTGGGTGAGGCATTCCGATTAACTCTGGATAATGAAATCCAATTTTTTATCAAGGAGAATTATACCATCAAAAAATCACAGCCGTTCTGGCTTTATGCCTGATTTTGTCCGGTTGCACAGCCAGAGATACACAATCGCTGATATCAAGCGAAAATTCAAGCGTTGCTAATAGTGCGGATTCTGCTGTTTCGGACACATCCGAGAATGAACAAATAATGCTGTCATCGGCTGACAAAGAAGCTCTCGGTAAACAGCTCGCAGAAAAAAGGTCGGACAAGTGGAAAGAAATTTCTGCGGAAAAAGAGGGCATGGTAAAAGCAGAAGCAAGCGTTTTCTGCGCTGAGCTGAACGACGGAAGCGTTCTTGCCGCAATAATCTATCCTTGTTAGCAGACAAGTTTTTGACGGTGAATCTGTAAGTTGGTTTCAATATGACAACGAACATAATGCCGATGAAATGTCGGCTGATGAGTATGAGAAAATCACAGCACCATATTCGCAGGACAGCACAGTCGTATTCGCTGTAAACCTTGATGAAAACATGGATTATCAAAACGATGTGTTCTGCTACTGGATAATACCGATGAGCTTCGGTCAGTTATTCAGTCGTTGCTGAACGCTGAATCGGAATAAGGAAGTTATCGATTCACGGCAAAAGGAAGTAATCATCAATTTGATGTTTGTTGGTTTTAGAAAAAAGTTTGCGGCTCAGCTTCAGTATGGGATTGCTATTAGTTTAATTATTTCGCACCTTTTAACGAAAAGCCAAAAGGGTGTGCAATTTGTATTAAATAGGTCACCTTTTCCATATTTGAACACCCATTTTGATACCAAGCGTATCGAAGTGGGTGTTCTTTTTGCTTCTGTGAAAGTGCAGCGTTCTGCAACGAAGTTGCACAATGCGCAAAGCCGTTTCTTGAAACAATTTAACGAAAACAGGCTCTGCGGCGGTTTCCGAACGTTCGCTGCGGAGCCTGTTCATATTTTTCGCGTATACTTTTTAACGAAAGGTCTTGTGGGTGTGCATTTTCGGCTTGGGGATGTGCATATTTTAACGATTTATCTGCAAGAAAAGTCGGAGAAACTACGCCCCGACCGTGATTCCTGTTCCGTTGCGGCAGTTGCGTTCGCTTCATCAAGCCGCTGTTGACTTTTCTCATCAACCGGAAAACGCTTCGCCTTTCCCTTTGTATTTCTCATTTGTGAGAATGCTTGTGACTGTTGTCTTGCTCCATTTTTCATGACTGCCGGACGAGTTTCGTCCGCCGCCGTCAGAGGGCAGCGGGTCTGTACGGACGCCGAAGCGGTTACCCCCAAAGACGGCACTTAATATTAATAAACATTTACAGCATCCGCCATTATCATCATTGATTATTATTTGAAAGCTCGGAGATTTTGTTAAGAATAGCTTTGTTATGCCTTTTCATATGCCCTTTCAATGCCTCAGCTTTAATCTGACGGTATAATTGAGTATCTTTTATTCCGTCTAGTATTTCAAGATTAACCAGCATTTCGTTCATACTCGGGTAAAATTCAGACAATCCGGCAGATGTATTCAAATCATTGAATTGTCCCTGAATATTTAATATTTCATTGGCATAGCCATTATCGGGTGATGCGTTGCTATTAATTATGTTTGGCAAATAGTTTTTGGCATCATCTCCCATAACCGAATATGTAATTTTACTATAAGGAGATGATAGTTGGTCCATCGAAAAAAGTGAGGCTTGATTTGTTTTGGGATCAAGTAGCTCCATCAACGAATTACTCAACTGATCTTTCAGTATTTTCATATGTAGCATTTGCATATATATTTGTGTTTTTATTTTTTCTTTTTCAGACTGTGATTTATTGGATGACTTTAAAACTTCTAAATCCTCCGAATTGACAGTAAAAGTACTGCCATACAATTTCATATTTTGCGTATGGGTGGCTTCATGCAGAAAAGCAGCCGTTCTAGCAGTGTCGTTTTTATAGTTGGTTCCATCGTGTAGGTTGATCATCAGACCGCCATTTCCGGTGCGTCTTGTTCCGCTTTGACTTGCTGCGTTGAGTTTTACATTGTCTTGTGCGGCAAAAGTTTCGGTCATTATAGCCTGTAATGCAGGACTTATCCTCTTATTTCTGAATATTCTTTTTTGGAATTTGCCATTAGATACAGCATTTGCAGCAATAGATACTGCTGCATTTACATTTTCATTTGTTTCGGTATTTTTGGACATTATATTAAGGTTATTTTCTGCCGCTTCTTTTCTACCGTCTTGCTGTGAAATTTGTAGGATCATTTTTTCTAATTGTTCTAATTGTTCTTTATGCGTATTATAAGTATCATAATCTTTGGTACTATACTTAGTTATATAATTAGACGCCATGTACATAAGCTCCATCTCCGACTGATACCTATCTTGTTCTGATTGTGAGTCATTATAGCTGTTCATTTTATTGATAATTCCCCGATACATTTCATCGTTGGAATATCGACGATTATAAGCCAGAGAAAGCGGTTTCATCTGTATATTTCCCATAGGAACAGAAACAGCGGATACGTTTGACGAACTATCAACCGCACCCTGCTGAACAGTGTGAACCAATTCGTGCGCAATGGTATGAGGTTCAAAATTATCCTCGCCGAAATAAACATTTAAGCCCGAAGTGTAAGCAGCCGCACCCATTTCTGCGGCAGATTTCGCTGCGCTGCTGTCGGTATGGAATTTAACGTTTGAGAAATCCGCACACAATTTCTCGCCTAACTGAGATTTTACCTCTTCGGGTGTATGCGCACCGTTTACGCTGTCGGCTATGCGATCCGCTTCGGTTTCGGCAGCGGGGATTTGATTTGACAGCGCATTAATTCTGGCGGCTAAAGCTTCCTTTATCCGATTCTGATTTTCAGTTGATGTTGAGCCGCTTACACCTAATCCGGACAGCATTGCCTGATTCCCTATTTGGGGTGCCGCAGGGTTGAATTTTATGTCTGCGCATGAGTCTGCCGGCTGATTATTAACCTGTTGTTTTTTGTCTGCATATTTGAAAGCCATAAAATGAACGCTCCTCTTCACAATTTTTTCGGTCTTGGAATGTCATCGGTGTTTTCACGTTGGCTGTTATCATGGCTCATAATCATTTCGATAACCGTGAGCCGATACACTTTGTCCGGCATATAAAGCCGCCAAAGCCATATTTGTTTTAGCATACAATGAAAGCCATTGCGACTGTATTTATTTTAACACATGGTGCGTGGTTTGTCAATATTCTTTTTCGGCAAAATCGGAAAATTTGTGAGGATTATACAGCAGGCGCTTTGAGGATTTCTTGTGCGGCTGCGCCGAATTTTATGAGCAAGTTACTTAAAAAATTTGACAGAGCTGTTTGCGGATTTTTGGCTCTAGAGCGGACAAAGGCGGCAGGTTGAACGCAGCCGCTTTATTTTTTGGACAAAATTTCTCAATTGTATATTGAAAAAACATCGACTTGGTGGTATAATTTATTTGTGTTATTATAATATGGATAAATTATTGATAATTTGCGGCGGCAAGGGCAGCGTACCAAAGCCGCCGGAAAGACAGGAGAATGCAGATGAGCACGCAAAAGAAAAAGCAGACGCCGATAGAAAAGGTCGCTGCGCTTATCGTTGACAAACGCAAGGCTTTCTATCTGTTCTACATCATCGCCGGGATATTCTGCGCCATAGCCACGGGCTGGACGCAGGTAAACAACGACATCACCAGCTACCTGCCCGACAGCTCCGAAACCAGAATGGGACTGGATCTCATGAACGAACAGTTCGTGACCTACGGTTCGGGCAGCATTATGGTGGAAAACATCACCTACGAAAAGGCGGAGCAGCTTGCCGCAGAGCTTGAGGAGATTGACGGCGTGACCTCCGTCACCGTCGAAAACACGGAGGACAGCTACAAGAACGGTTCGGCGCTGCTTTCCGTGACCTTTGACGGTGAGGAAGAGGATCAGATTTCAAAGGACGCCATGACATCGATAAAGGAAAAGCTCGAGCCGTATGACGTTTACATAAGCAGCGCCGTCGGCAACAGCTCCTCGGAAACCATCGCCGCAGAAATGCAGGTGGTTGTGGTAATCGTTCTGGTTATCATAATCGCCGTGCTGTTCTTCACCTCGCATACCTACATGGAGATACCCGTGCTGCTGATGACCTTCGGCATGGCGGCGCTGCTCAACATGGGAACAAACTTCCTGCTGGGCGAGATTTCCTTCGTTTCCAACTCCATTGCGGTGGTTTTGCAGCTGGCGCTTGCGATAGACTATGCCATAATCCTCTGCAACCGCTACACCGAGGAGCGAGTTTCGCTGGACGCCCGAGAAGCGGTAATCACCGCCCTCAGCAAGGCGATACCGGAGATATCTTCCAGCTGCCTTACCACGCTTTCGGGCATGGTGGCGATGATGCTCATGCAGTTCAAGCTGGGGCTTGACCTCGGCGTTGTGCTGTGCAAGGCTATATTCTTCAGTATCTTCGTGGTATTCACGCTTATGCCGGGTCTGCTGCTAACATTCTCGCCGCTGATAGACAAGACGCACCACCGCAACTTCGTCCCCAACATAACCGCCGTGGGCAAGATAGATGTAAAGACAAGGTACATTGTGCCGCCGATTTTTGCGGTAATTCTCGTTGCGGGCTTCATTCTGTCCAATCAGACAAATTACGTTTACGGATATTCCACACTGTCCACATATACCAAAAACGCTTCACAGATAGCCGAGGAAAAAATAGACGAAAACTTCGGCTCGAACAATCTTGTGGTGGTAATGGTTCCCGCCGGCAACTACGAAAAGGAACATCGGCTTCTGGAGCGTATGGAAAGTATGCCGCAGGTAGACTCCGCAATGGGTCTTGCCAATATCGAGGCAATGGACGGATATGTGCTGACCGACGCCCTCACCGCACGGCAGTTTGCGGAGCTGACCGACATGGATATAGAGGTGGTTCAGCTCGCATATGCCGCCTACTCCGCCGACCGTGAGGACTACGGGCAGATAGTCGGCTCCATAACAAGCTCCGCCGCAAGCAGCTACGGCGTGCCGCTTATCGACATGTTCACCTTTATCTATGACGAAAAGGAAGCCGGATATGTGAACCTTGACGACGACCTCAACGAAACCATAGACGACCTGCACCGCCAGCTTGACGACGCAAAGAAGCAGCTCGGCACGGACGAATACAGCCGTATGCTGCTGTACACCAACGTGCCGGAGGAGGGCGAGGAAACCTTTGAGTTCCTTGACGAGCTTCACAGCGTGGTCAGGGAATATTACCCCGAGGGCGCATATGTCGTCGGCGACTCCACCTCGGACTACGACCTGTCGTCGGTTTTCTCCACGGATAACACCATGGTAAGCGTTCTGTCATTCCTGTTCGTGCTTGTCATTCTTGTGTTCACCTTCAAATCCGCGGGTCTGCCGGTGCTTCTGCTGGCGATAATTCAGGGCTCTATCTGGATAAACTTCTCCGTACCGGTGCTTCAGGATACCAATATATTCTTTTTAAGCTATCTTATCGTAAGCTCTATCCAGATGGGTGCGAACATCGACTATGCGATAGTTATTTCCAGCCGCTACACGGAGCTTAAAAAGGAAATGTCCATCAAGGACGCAATGATAGAAACGCTCAATCAGGCGTTCCCCACCATAATCACCTCGGGTGCGATACTCGCTATCGCAGGTCTGCTGATAGGCTTTCTGTCGTCAGATGTGGCGATATCCTCCGTGGGTATCTGTCTGGGACGAGGCACGCTTATTTCAATAGGGCTTGTTATGTTCGTGCTGCCGCAGATACTGCTGCTGGGCGACGCCATAATCGAAAAGACCTCGTTTACCCTCAAGCGCCGAGAGCTTATCCAGAAGCGCTCCGGCTATATGCGGGTGAACGGGCGTGTGCGCGGCTATGTCTGCGGTATCGTCGACGCAAATATCACCGGCATGATACACGGCGAGATAAGCGCACAGCTTGACTCTGACGCAGCGGAAGCCATGAAGGATAAGGTAGACCGCCAGATAATCAACCACATCGACGCCGACGGAAAGCACATCGGGGATATAAGCAGCGCAGCGCCGCCCTACCGCCCCGACACGGCGGAGGACGTGGACGACATTATGGACGAAACGGAGGAGTAACGCAATGAAAATCATGAAAAAAATCATCTCCGTTTTTGCGGCGCTGACTCTTGCGGCGGCAATCCCGTCGCAGACCCTTGCGTTAAGCGGCTCGGTTTCGCAGCAGGATATGCGGCAGCTGAGCATCACGGACGCGGAGAGCTTTAAGAAATTCGCACAGGACTGCCGTCTGGACTCTTACAGCCGGGATCTGTACGTCACCCTCGCCGCAGATATAGAGCTTTCCGGGGAATACACCCCCGTGCCTGTGTTCGCAGGAGTGTTTGACGGCGGCGGACATACCATATCCGGCGTGAGCATTACCGCAGACGGTTCTTATACGGGACTTTTCAGATATGTGCAGAGAGGCGCTCTTGTGAAAGACCTTACCGTAAAAGGCACCGTTTCCCCCTCGGGCAGCGGAGAGAATGTCGGAGGAATTGCCGGCAGCAACTCCGGCAACATCACGGGGTGCAGCTTTTCGGGCACGGTCAACGGCACGACCAATGTCGGGGGAATTGTCGGAGCCAACGAGAAAACCGGGTTTATCTCCAACAGCAGCGCTTCGGGAGCGATAAGCGGCTCTCATTGCACGGGCGGTATCTGCGGCACAAATTCCGGCACGATACTCGGCTGCACCGGAAAATGCAGCGTAAACACCACCGCCAGCGAAGCCAAATTGTCCATTCAGGATATCGACTGGGACAGCATAATGTCCTCGGAGGAGCCGTCCTCCATGACGGACGCAGGCGGCATGGCGGGCTTCTCGGACGGTATAATTCAGGGGTGCGAGAACTACGGGACGGTAGGCTACCAGCACATAGGCTATAACGTAGGCGGCATTGTCGGCAGACAGTCGGGCTATGTCAACTCATGCGTGAACCGGGGAGAAATTTTCGGGCGCAAGGACGTGGGCGGCATAATCGGTCAGATGGAGCCTTACCAGAGCATAGACTTCGACCGTGACACCGTGCAGAAGCTGCTTGACGAGCTGGACGTTTTGGGCGGACTTACGGACAACCTCATCAGCGACGCAAGGGGTGCGGGAAGTGCGATAAACAGCAAGGTTCAGGGGCTGACCGGGCAGATGAACAGCCTGCGAAACTCCGCAGACGAAATTTCCGACCGCACCGAGGAGCTTTACAACGGCTGGACGGACGGTATAAACGAGATATCCTCCCGAGTTGACGAAGCGCTGGACGGAATTTCTCCCGCACTGGACGGCTTCCGTGACGGGCTTGACCTGCTCAGTCGGTTCAGCAGCTCTCTTGAAGAGGTGTTCGACCAGATAAACGCCTCGGGCGACGACATGAAGAACGCCGTAAACGAGGGCAAGGAGGGGCTGGACGAGCTTAACGCCGCAATAGACACCATATCCTCCGCACTGGACGATATCAGCGCCGCTGCGGACGAGCTTGCGGCAGGTCTGGGCGACACCGACCGTGTGGAAGCGGCGGTAAAGGACATCATAAAAGCGCTCAACAGCGCCAACGGCGAGGTAAAGAACATCTCCGCCGCCCTGACTAAGGTAGGCGACGCATGCGACAAGCTGAAGGAATGGGTTACGGGAGATGACTTCCGACAGCTTTCCGAGGGGCTTACAGACCTTGGCGAGAGTATGCAGGACATCACCAAGGCGCTCAGTAAAATGAGCAGCGCCCTGCAAAAGATAGTGGGCTCTGTGGACGCCGAGGAGCTGCAAAAGGGGCTTGACGAGTTTTCAACCGCGTCGCAGGAATTGAGCAAGGCTGCGGCGCATGTCGCAGAAGCGCTCCGTTCGGCTTCGTCGGCAGTTCCCGACAACGAAAAGATACAGGAGGAGTTAAGCGCCGCAGCAGATAATATACAGGCGGCGGGAGAACATCTTTCAAGTGCGGCGGATCATATCAGCAAATCGGTTGACACCGAACAGCTGAGCGCAGGGCTTACGGAGATGGAAGCCGCCTCCGGGGAACTCAGCGAGGCACTGGACAGCGCACGCAGCGCCATTTCCGACGTTACCGACGCTTACGACAAAATAAGCAGCTCCTCTGTTCCGGGCGAGGTATATGACGAGATATCCGAGCAGCTGAAAAATATCAATGCATCGGTTGAGGACATCTCCGCCTGCGCAGACGATATCAACGCCGCACTGGACGAGATAACCACGCAGATAGACTCCGGAATGCTCAAGGACAGCGTTGAGTCCGTTTCGGACGCCGCCGCAAAGCTGTCGCAGGCAGCAGCCGAGATAGCCGCCTGCTCCGGCAACTTCGACGCCGCCGCAGAGGATATCAATGCAGCCGTTGATAAGCTTCAGGACGCTTCCGTTTCCGCTTCGGACGCCTGTGTATATCTCGAAAAGGCGTGCGACACATTCTCCGACGCATGCGATATGCTTTCGCAGACGGTAAAGACCCTCGGCGACAAGCCGACCGTAGAGTTCCCGGCAGCGGACGAAAGCTTCACCGCCGCACTCGACAGCTTCTCCGCCGATTTTGCGGGAATAACAAGCGCAATATCCTCTATCAGCAGCACAGCGGAAGCGCAGAGCGATATCCTGCTGGACGACCTCCAGAAAATCAGCGACGAAATGAGCAAAATAACCGATATTCTTCAGGAGCTTAAAGACAAAACCCTCAACACGGACGACGACAGCGGCATAACCACGGACGTTTCGGAGGACGGCTCGGACAGCAGACAGGGCAAGGCAATGTCATGCACCAACGAGGGCGGAGTTCAGGGCGACCTCAACGTGGGAGGAATTACCGGCTCTATGGCGATAGACGTGGATTTCGACCCGGAGGACGACATATCCTCGAGCGGACAGCGTTCGTACAGCTTCAGCTACAATGTCCGCGACATTATCGAAAGCTGCGTAAACACGGGTGAAATCACCGCCAAGAAGAACTACTGCGGCGGCATAGTCGGCAAGCAGGATATGGGAGTTATCCGCAGCTCCACCGAAAACGGCAGCGTGACAAGCAGCTCGGGCAGCTATGCGGGAGGCATTGTGGGCTATTCCGCAGCCGCCGTCAGGAGCTGTATTTCAAAGGCGACCGTCACGGCAGCGGGATATGTCGGCGGTATCGCAGGACAGGGTCTGATACTCACCGACAACGCCGCAATACTCGACATGTACGACTGCACCGAGCGCTGCGGCTCTGTTGCGGGCTTTGTGGATTTTTCGGACGAAAACTCCGAGGTGCTGCGCAACAGCTTCGTTGACCGCGGAGTTGCGGGAATTGACGGGATAAGCTACGAGGGAAAGGCTGAGCCGGTGGATTTCGAGCAGTTCCGCCGACTTGCCGGAAGCACGGCGGTAATCGACGTGACCTTCGTGGTTGACGGAGAAACGATAAGCACCGTTGCGGTGGAGTACGGTGCGGCTCTCGGCAGCGGAGATTTCCCCGAGATACCCGCAAAGGAGGGCTGCTTCGCCAAGTGGAGCGACTTCGACAGCAGCTGCATTACTTTCCCTGTGGTGGTAGAGGCGGTGTATACTCCTTATGTCACGGTGATTGAAAGCCCGGAAAAATCCGAAAGCGGCTTCGGTCTGGTTCTTGCCGACGGACTTTTCGGCGACGGCGGAAGTATTTCGGTAAAAACGGAGAGCAGCAGCGTATTTCCGCCCGACAGCGACAGCGAGCTTCGCCTTGTCACGATAGACTGCGCAATAGATGACGGAACCGTTACGGGTCTGCGCTTCCTTGCGCCCGAGGGCAGCGGAACGCTGAACGTCATGCAGTACGTCAACGGCGCATGGAAGGACGTTGACTTCACGCAGAACGGACATTACCTCATTGTAAACGACCCGTCGCTCGATGGCGGCTCAAGCGGCTACTACTGCGTGCAGCTTCGCCGAATGGAGCTTCTGCCGTTGATAATAATCGGCGGCTGTGCGGTTATTGCGCTGATAAACATTATCCTGTGGACTATCCTCATCAAGCGCAGACGTGCCGCAAAGGTCAAAGCAAACGCAAACAAATAAAATTAAATCCCCCGGTATTTATTTCTGCCGGGGGATTAGACCGTCGAAAAAGCCCCGTTGGGGAGCTTTTAGCCGAAACTTGGTTGTGCG